>NZ_FODY01000012.1 GCF_900110485.1 Propionispora vibrioides
CTCAGGCTGTCGAAGAACCCATGGCTTTTTAGAAACCGAGAGCCATGGGTTTTCTATGTAACAAAGAAAATATTGAAAAAACGTAATAATAGACAATAAAAAAGATTGCTGACCCCCTACGCTAGTCTTGCGAGGTGATTGGCAATCTTCTTCATGTTTTGACAAGCAGCCGTTAGTAGCGCCTGCTCTTGTACGTGCTCCCTACCCCTAAACCGACAATAGCGAAGACCGTGCAGTTCTTTAGCATCTGCAAAGCTTCGCTCAATGGTTTGACTTCTCTTCTTATATAGCATCTTCCCCGACTTTGTAAGTCGGTTTTGTCTAACCCATTCTTTAGACTCTTCCCACACATGTCGCGTGATAATCTTTTTATGGGTCTTAGAGCGGGTGCAACTTTCTAGCATAGGACAGCTCTTGCATATCTTGGGGTCACAATGGTATTCTTGGTAGCCTTCGCGGTTAGTAGTCCGATAGACTAAGTCTTGTCCGTTAGGGCAAACATACTTTGCATTTGCTTTATCAAAAGTGAATTTCCACTTAGGAAATAGTCCTTTGGTTGACTGAAACCGTCTGTTGCCAATTACAGCAAATATTTTTTTAGCTTGCAGCTCCTTGCAGATAGATGCTGTTAGATAACCGGCATCAAGTGCTACCGCTTCTACTGCAAATTTGAACCTTTCAGTTTGTCGTTCAAGTCTTTCGATGTAAGGAGAAGCATCGTGTACGTTTCCGGCGGTGATATGAACATCGGTGATGATGTTATATTTAAAATCGACTGTACGATGGTCTAAATAAAAGAACCCTTCCGGTTTACCCGTTCGATACATATAACCACTTTCCGGATCAGTTTTGTTTATTTTTACTTCCCTTTCCTCAACCACTTCCTCTCTAATATCTAGGGCTTTTTTCCATGTTCTTCGCGATCTTGGTTGATTGCCGAGCCTAGTTGCTCTAAATAGGCCTGAGTGGAGGGAAAGACCATTTGTTTTTCCCATTTCTTCTTATTGGCGTTTGCCTTAAGATGGGTAGAATCAGAGAAGAGAACACGCCCACCCACCATGCGATGGCGCATAGCCTGCTCGACGATTTCATCAAAGATTTCCTGAAAGATAGTGGTGCCTTTAAAACGAGAGTGTCGGTTCACACTTATCGTGGTATGGTCAGGGACAGGATCAGTCAGGCCTAGCCCTAAGAACCAGCGGTAAGCGTTGTTTGCCTGAATCTCTTTTTCGAGCTGTCGCTCAGAACGAATACCATATAGGTACCCTATAAAAATCATCTTAAAGAGTATCACGGGGTTTACAGGTGGACGGCCATTGTCCTGGCAGTAGTAGGGTTTGGTCTTCTCATATATAAATGAAAAGTCTATGTATTTTTCTATCTTCCTGAGAAGATGGTCCTCAGGAACTAATTGGTCGATACAAACCCATTCAAATTTCATTTGTTGGGGTGCTCGTTCTTTTAGCATATCGTTACCCTCCTAATAAAATTAGGTCCATATAGATTATTTCTACATGGACCTTCAAAAACCATTTTCATAATTATACTTTTTCAACAAGCTGAAAAAAAATACAGCTATTTATTAGCTGTATTTTTCTTCTTATAAATCTTGCAGGAGAACTTCTCTGACTTCCATCGCACTCTGCGTACCTAACAAACGTTCCACCAAATCATCATTCGTCAGCCGTTCCCCCAGGTCCTGCACGATTTCCTTGCCATCGGCAGTTACCGCCAGCATACAGACTATATTTACCCGGTAATTTTCCCCCCAGGGAACCGCCTCGGGAAATACCGCCAACGCCGCTGAAGTTTGTTGAATATAACGGGGATCTTCGCCATGAGGAATGGCCACCCGCAGGCTCAATACCGGTACACCGATTAACTCCCGCTTCATTACGTCAGCCGCAAACTGAGGCTTAACCAGATTCCGGCTAATCAGACTTTCCGCCAGCAGTTCAATAATCTGCGGCTTGCTTGCCTCCTGATTGGGAAAGAAAATAAGCTCTTCTTTAATAATATCCTGTAAAGATGCCGGCTTATAAGCCATCGGTTTAAAAACAGACGGCAGATTGTTACTCAATACCTGCTCGACCGTAATGAAGGGAACCCCAGGAATATGAGGATCCAAGGTTCCAACGACAGCCTGGACGGTACGGGTACTCATAATTTGCCTGACCTGTTGCGTAAACGACTGGCGGTCGGCCAGTCCCAGGCAAATAATTTCCACACCGCCGGCTTGCCCCAGTTTCCGTTCCAATTCCTTTTGCAACTGCAGCGCTGCACCTTGACCGGTAATGCAGACCGATAAAATCACCGGCTTGCCTGACGGATTATGCAACAGCTCCTGTTTTACACTGGTCATACCTATGCAGGACTGACCTATACTGTCCGCCAGTTCTGTCAGACTGGCTTCCGGCAGCAACGCACGGCGAACAGCTTCAATGACCATCATAGTGTAAACCGGCCCGACCGACCGGACCGGTATGCCGGTCAATTCGGTAATCCGGGTGCTAAAATCAGCCAGCGATCCCATATCGACTAAAAAAAGCACACCCTTGCCTTCATCGATCTGCATCACCAGCTCCACCGTACGCTCTAATGCTGTTTCCGGACTTTCATCCAGCGACATCTCCACGGCTTTGGCATGATTTACGCCTAACAGACGATTGGCTACTTCCGCCATGCCCGCCGCCACATGACCGTGCGACAACACCAGGATTCCCACTCTGCCCTCATTATCCTGACGGCAGTACATAGTTAAATATAATGTAATAAAACCAATCTCTTCCTCCGGCAGCCGGATTCCCGTATGCCGGGCAAAGCATTCGGCCATATCCTGGGCTATGGCAAATTCACGGGCATATTCATGCTTTGTTTTTTCCAGGTGGGGATTCATAATCGCCTTATTCTGTTTGAGACGCTTTAACGTTTCAGTCAAATGAATAGATAGTCCAACCACAATCCGTTCATTGGCATGTCCCAGCATCGACTCGGCCCGTTCCAGCATGCTTTCCACAATATCAACAATCGGCCGGCCTACCACCTTGTATAAATCGGCCTTGTTAACAAGTTCCGCCGTTTCATCCGCCCGCTTGATCCACTGGCGAAGCTTATCTTCCAATTCCGCCCCAATAATCCGGTTTAGCTCCTTTTGCGAGAACTTCTGGCGGGAAAGTTCTCCATACCGCTCCTCAATATACGAGTATATCTCGCGCGGCCAGGTATACAGCTCATCCATATATACCATATTGTCTTTACCGGGCGCGATTTCATAGCCGGTTACCCGTAATTTATCCAGTTTATCCTTCTGGTGCCGCACTTTAAGCAGTCCGCGGCGGGCATGGGCCGGCAAATCGGCCACGGTAATGGAAATATTCCGGTTACCGCCGGTAATCAAATTTAAGAATCCCCGGGCACAGGCAACCTGTATGTCGGCGGACAGCTGACCGACATTGCCGGTACAATCATACAGCAGCAAGGCGCGCACCGCATCGGCATCAATAGCCAGGGTATTGCCGGTGCGCTGCGCTTCATGCCGCAAAAAATGATGAATCAGCAACAACCGTTCAGACAGCGGCCTTTCCTGCAGGCTGGGCAGTTCAATGACCATTGGGACACGCCGCCTAAAGGTCGCCAGCAGCGAGGCCGACGGCAACTCGGTAGTAGCCATAATCAGCATAACTGAAGCCTGCCGCAGGCTTTCGGTCTCGCCCAAGCGCCGGAACCGCCCCTTGTCAATAAGATAAAACAAAATTTCCTGTCCCTCCGGCGGCAGGCGATGAATCTCATCCAAAAACAAAATACCCTCATTGGCTTTTTCAATCAAGCCTTCTTTCGGTCGTTCCGCACCGGTAAACGCTCCCTGCACATGTCCACACAGTTGCGAAAGCAACAGTTGGGGATTGTCGGCATAATCGGCGCAGTTGAACATTACAAAGGGCGCCGTTGCATTAAGTCTGCCCGTCTCTACGGCAAAGCGGTACATAGCTTCCGCCAAATCGCTTTTACCAACACCTGTCGCACCAAACAGCAGCGTATGCAGCCCCTTGGGAGGATAGAGAATAGCTGCCTTGGCCTGCTCAATGGCAGGAAACAGACTCCCTTTTTGACCGATCAAATGCCCAAACGCCATACCGGTAATTTCTTTACCGCCATATTCTGCCACCGGCTGCTGGATGCCCGGCGGCACCGCAGCTTCCGGTGACTGGCGGTATGTATCATTTTGCAGTAATTGCTCCGTAGTAAAGCGGGATACGGCAAATCCCATCTGGCGCAGCTTTTCGGTCACAGTCCGCTTTGCCAGATAAGGATCGCTGTCCATAATCTGCCGGATAGCTTCACATAATACCGGCCTTCTTCGTTCCCTTGAATCGGGAATCTTCATTCTCTGCCGCAGAAGAGTTGCTTCGCCCCGGGAAATTGCCAGTTTTTGTGCCAGTTCCTGATCGGTATAGGGATTTTTTTTATCTTCACTGCCAAGCAACAACCGCAGACTGTCTGCTTTCCCCAATACAACTCTCCTCCTTGCAGCTTTTCTATCAAGATAAAATCAAACACTGCCCGGTTCTATGTTACCATGTTTCCGCCCATTTTGTTAACCATAACCTTATGAGTTTTGCCCGTACGTATAGAGAAAAACATTTCTGGCTTTTTCTATTTCTTCCGGCGGCAACTGCACCGGCGCTCCCTTCAAACTGGCCAGGTGATATACCTTGGCGCCATCCTCCAGCATAACGGCGGCCACCAGCGCATGACGGACTGAATGGCCAACGGCAATGACGCCATGATTGGCCAACAGACAGGCATTCTTATCACCAAGCACTTCCATAACGGCCGGACCGATTGCGGCTTCGGCCACCGGCGTATATCTGGCTACAGGTACACTGCCCCCCACCTCATTGGCCAGCGTCGTGCTGCAGCAGGGGATTTCACGATGCAGCATGGCAAAGCTGCAGGCATATGGCGAATGCGTGTGGATGATTCCCCGAATATCCGGACGCTGCCGGTAGATATAAAGATGATCCTTGGTATCCACGGAAGCCTTCCACTTCCCGTCCACCATATTTCCCGCCCCATCAATAATCACAATATCGGACGGGCTCAACTGCTCATAATCCATTCCACTGGGAGTGATAGCGATATATCCGGTTTGTTCATCCCTGCCGCTGACATTCCCCCCTGTAAGCGTTACCAAACCGTAACGGATAAGCTGCAAAGCCGCAGTCAGAACCTCTTTGCGCAAATTCTCAAGCAACATGCCATTTTCCTCCTTTGCTGTGGCAGCGTGGTTCCCGTCTCACTCTCCAGGAACCATGCTTTGTATTAATCAAGCCTGCAAATCTTCCACGGCATCCCGCCGTTTCGTAATCTTTTTATTGATCACAGCCATAACGCCGATAATGGCAACCAATACGGCTACGCCTACCGCTTTAAGACCCGTTATCTGCAATATTAGCCAGGTTAACGGATTGGCTCCGTCACAAATGGAGGCAATCTGGGTAGCACCGCTCGGCATTTTGAAATTAGCGTTGATAGCCAGTTGGGTATGCAGTGGTGCCATATCGGTAGCAATCAGCAAACCCACGACCACCATGACCAACCCGACAATAAAGGTTCTGAATACATTGCCCCGCGTGACAGGAACTACCATGGCCAGCATAAAGGGCAGTACAGCCAGATCGGCAAACGGCAGTACGCGGTTGCCGGGCAGCACGGCTGCCAGAATGATGGTGATTGGCACCAGCACCAAGGCGGCAGCCATGCAAGCCGGGTGACCGATGGCCACGGCCGAATCCAAACCGATGTAAATTTTTCCGGCATTTTTGAACCGTTTTTGAATAAATTCCTGAGCCGAATCAGATATAGGCAACAAGCCTTCCATCAGCATGGCTGCCATTTTGGGAATCAAAACCAGGCAGCCCCCCATGGTGATACCTACCGTTAATATCGTCTTAACATCATAGCCGGCTAGAACGCCGATAATTAGTCCCAATACGCTGCCGATAATAATCGGTTCCCCAAAAATCCCAAACCGTTCCTGCAAAGTTTCCGGATCAGCCTTGATATTTCTAATCCCCGGAATCATATCAATCGCCTTGTTAATCACAATGGCAATCGGTACATAGGCCGCTGAAAAACCATGCGGCAAGGAAACGCCGGGTAATTTGTTGTATTCTTCCACTCCCGGCGCCGTCCAATCGGCCAAGTAGAATACGATGATCATGTTGACAACCGCCGCAAAGCCTCCCCAGAAAATACTGTCGGTTGCTGCGGTAACCAAAGCACCGGTAAAAGCAAAATGCCAGTAATCCCAAATATCCACATCAATCGTTCTGGTTTGCTTGGTAAGCAGTAAAATCACATTAACTGCCAAGCCGATCGGAATAATAATGGCTCCCACCGTCGAGGCGAACGCAATAGCCGCAGCCGCTGGCCAACCTACATCAATAACAGTCAGGTGCAAGCCCAAACGTTCCACCATAGTATGCGACGCCGGCCCCAGCGTACTTGTCAACAATCCGATGACTAAATTCAGTCCGATAAACCCTACACCAACCGTCAGGCCGGAACGGATGGCCCGGCTCAATTTGGCTCCCAGACACACTCCCAATATAGTGATAATGATCGGCATCATCACGCTGGCACCGAGACTGACAATGTAATTGATAATTTCCATAGCTTCGTCCTCCCTGTCTTAAATTTTCAAATACCCGATGATCTCTTCCACAACGCGGTCTATTCCAACTCCTGTTAAGAAAGCGGTCCCCGTAACGACCGGAATCGGAATCTTAGCCGATACCTGCGTCGTGGCAACAACCAAATCATGTGCCGCCGCCATCGATGAAATTTCAGCAATTTTGCACTGACTGATCTTCACCATTTTGAGCTTGCCTCTTTTGTCCAGCGCGTCTCTCAGCTTGTTAATCGCCATAGTGGATGTACATACGCCTGCCCCGCAGGCAACCAGAATTCTTTTTTCACCAGCCATTGTCCAATCCTCCTAATCCTTATGATTTTGCATTATCCTACCGTCGAAATCTTACGAAAACACAGCAAACAACAAACGGTACGCATCATCTGTGTCAGTTTGCAAAACTAAACTTTGCAGCAACCTTTCATTTTCCAAAATACCAGCAACCTTTTGCAAGAACACCGGCTGTTCATGAGCTTCTTTCAGCGCCAGCATAAAGATCAATGATACTGCAATTGTTTGCTGAGGGTTTTCCATACTGGAAAATAAGACCGGTCTGTCCAGCACGCCCACTGCCATCGCGGCCTGCAATACATGCTCCACATCGGTATGCGGAATGGCCACATTGATATTTCCTGTCGACAGCCCGGTTGGAAAACTAATTTCCCGTTTTTTTACCGCCGCCAAATACGAATTCTTTACATACCCCTGCTGCCACAGCCGGTCGGCCAGCTTTTCCAATGCTTCTTCTCGGCTATTGACCCGAAGCGGCACAATCATCAGTTCTTGCCTAAGTAGCTGAGTAAAATCCACGGTGAGTAAATCCTCCTTTGCTCCTATGATTTTCCTGTTTGAGGAAAGAGCCTTCCGTCTGCCCATTTATAATGCAAGTGTTGTGCCAAACAAAAAATACCCTGTCCAATGACCGGCAAAACCACCGCAGCCTCACCTGCCATACTTTTTAAAGCCAACAAATTATACCGCCGGCCGCTATACTAACATTATCTGCAAGCCGTTTTGCTGTTTTGGTTATATAACCCATACCCATCAGCCTCCCTGCAAAATTCAGGACTGCACAAAAGCGGCCTGGACTTTGCTGTCCAAGCCGCTTTTGTTATTTTCTCTCCTGTCTCCGATCAGGAACTTCTGTTCAGCCTCCCCCACCAAGCCAGTTCAAGACGGCATATACCAGCCAGGTATACCACTGAGCCCCCAGGGCCAGTGAGGTGATCTGCATAGTGCCCGGCGGCACGGCAATTTTCAACTGACCGGCTAACTGGGTCATGACCGGAGCAGCATAGCTGGAAACATACAAAAGAATAATGGAAATGACCACACCGATCACAATCCCCCGGAACAAATTACCCTTTGAGGGAACGATGGCATAAACCATGAAAAAGCTCAAAACCGACAGATCAGCCAGCGGCAGTGTGATATTGCCCGGCAGAACAAACGCCAGTCCCATGACAACCGGAATCATCAAGAGTCCCATAGCCATAACAAAGGGATGACCGATCGCCACCGACGAATCCAATCCAATATAGATTTTGTGCCCTTGAAACCGGCTTTCCATAAATTCCTGAGCCGCCTCGGCAATCACGATCAGTCCGTCCATGAGCAACGATACCATCCGGGGCATCAACACCAGACAACCGGCAATGACGACACCGGTCTGGACGGTCTGAGCAAAGTCAAACCCGGCCGCCCAGGCCAGTGTCAAACCAATGCTCAACCCCATGATCATCGGTTCACCAAAGAGTCCGAGCTTTTCCTGAACACCCTCGGTTGTCCAGTTAATATCTTTTATCAGTGGAATTTGATCCAGGACCCAGTTCAGCGGGTAACCTACCAGGGCCCAGGCAGAAGTTTGGATATGGGGCAGCGAGATTCCTTCCAGTCCCAGCACCTCTTCGCAATCCCTCTGCGTCCAGTCGGCCACCTTAAAAATAATAGCCATATTAATTACTGCACTAACGACGGCAAGCAGCATGCTCCCTGTCGTCACATACAGGCCACTGGCAATGAATAAAGGATGCCAGAAATTCCAGATATCAATATCCATTGTCCTGGTCCAGCCCAAAAATACCATCACCACATTGGTGGCTATGATGGCCAAAAATACGAAAGGCACCACCTCTGTCCCCCAGGCAATAGAAGAGCCGAAGCTCCAGCCCACATCGACCGCCGTCAGTTTGAACCCCAGCCGCTCCACCAGTCCCTGGTTAATCGGACTGATGGTATACAGCAGCAAACCGGTGATGGTTTTAAGACCGACAAAGCCCATGCCAACGGTAAGACCGGCCCTAAAAGCTACGGAAAAATCTTTACGAAAGATAAGACCCAAGATCGTAATAATAATCGGCATCATGACCGTCACGCCTAAGCCGATAACATAGGTAAAAACCCCTAGGATAAGCTCCATATATCCGCTCCCGCATACTTAACTGTACTTTATTTTTCCAAAATGGCAACAACGTCCTCAATAAGCTGCTGCTTATTAACTCCGGTAAGAAAGGCTCGTCCAAGTAAAACCGGTACATTCTCCATGCCGCCGGGAATCTGCGTGGCACTAATAACCAAATCCGGCTTAACGGCCCGCACGCGCGAGGCAACTTCCGTCAGCTTGCACTGACTGACATCAGCCGTAATTTTGTATTGTTTCAGCACCTCATTAAGTTTTCTTGCAATAACTGTCGAAGTGGCAATGCCTGTTCCACAGCAAATATAAATTCTTTTTTTGATCGCCATCCCATTTCCTCCTGCCTTATTTGTCATCCGTGTTAACGGCTTGCCTGTACCAGGATAGCCAAAGCCTCCTCTGCCGAACAGCACTGCAGCAGAGATTTCAGGTAATGCTCCTGCTCCAGCATGGTAATAACCATTTGCAGCACCTCCAATTGTTTTTCCGGTTCCCTCAGCGCCAGCATAAAAACAACCGACACCCGCACCGTTTCCGCATCATCGCCTCCCATTAGCCCGAATTCCACAGGATCTTTCAATATGCAAAGACAAATCGCCGGTTTAATCACATGAACAATATCTGTATGTGGAATGGCAATTCCGATCGTTTCGCCGCCAAGTCCGGTAGGATACACCCTTTCCCGTGCTAAAACAGCCTCCCGGTAACTCTCCTTCGTATAACCGTGCCGTAATAAGCATGCCGCCATATAGCTTAGTATGTCCTCCCTTACGGACAACGTTGAAAATAAAATCAAATCCTGATTGCAGTACCTCTCAATGGACATACGCCTTCTCCTTATTTATTGAAACCACTGATTTATTCGCCTGGCCACGTCAGCAAGACTCCAAAAGAACACCGCTATCCTTTAGGGTTTTTCCCTCGCATCGCCGACTTATTAAATCAATCGTCTTCTCGATTGTTTCATCCGGTCAGCTTTGCATAATTTTTACTGCCGACCAACAATGACTGAAAAAATAGCCTGTTTAGACTATTCTCGTTGCTCTCCTTTAACCCCTGCTTCCCCCAGGTCTTGAAAGGTTAGGATTCCCCCGGCAAATAAAAAAAATCAGCCTCCCCGTAGTTCGGCTGATTTCCCCTGCTGCTTTTACCTATATAGAATGTTCAACCCGTTTCTTTCCTCTATCTAAGACTGTCCATAATACGCCCCGCTGCCATGCTTGCGCAAGTAATGCTTATCCAGCAGGCACTGCTGAATAGAGCCGGCTGTATTGTTTAACCGCACCGTATGATAGGCCATATGGCAGATTTCCTCCAAAATGACGGCATTGTGCACCGCATCCTGCGCATCCTTGCCCCAGGCAAAAGGCCCGTGGTTGCGTACCAATACGCCGGGAATGCTGTTAATATCCAGTGTTTTGAACGTCTCGACAATTACATTGCCAGTTTCCACTTCATAATCACCGTCAATTTCCTGTTCGGTTAATGCCCGGGTGCAAGGCACCTTGCCGTAAAAATGATCGGCATGGGTAGTGCCGAGCGCCGGCAGGCTCTGGCCTGACTGGGCCCAGATCGTAGCCCAGGTGGAGTGGGTATGGACAATGCCTCCTAAGTGAGGATAGGCCCGGTATAGCACCAAATGTGTCGGCGTATCGGAAGAAGGTCTTAACTTTCCTTCCACCTGATGGCCTGCCAGGTCCAATACCACCAGATCCTGGGCGGTCATTTTTTCATATTCCACGCCACTGGGTTTAATGACAACCATTCCCCGTTCACGGTCGATGCCGCTGACATTGCCCCAGGTAAATTTAACCAGACCATGAACCGGCAGCGCCAGGTTGGCAGCCAGCACTTCTTCTTTTAACTGTTCCAGCATAGTTCATTCCCCCTTATATTTCCACAAGAATTTTGTTGAAGGAAATGGTGCGGTCCGCAATGGCTGCCAGATAATGAGCCAATTCTTCCAGCTTGATCCGGTGGGAAATCATCGGCGCAAACTGCAGTTTTCCCTGGGACATAAACTCCAGGGTCGCCGTCCAGGCTTTGCCGGGATAGGGTGCCGAATAGGAATTCCAGGAACCTTGCAGGGAAATTTCTCCCCGCAGAATGGCCTCGATCGTCTTCTCCTGCAAGGGCAGGTCACTGTGAGAAATCCCCAAAAATACCACTCGTCCCTGCTTCCGGGCGACCAGCACAGCCTGCTCCTGGGTGATTTTGCTGCCTGCTGTTTCCAGTACCACCTGGGCGCCGCCGCCGGTAAGCTCCCTAATTCGCTGCACCGGATCACACTCACGGGAATTAATCAGAATATCGGCGCCTAACGACTTAGCCAGTTCCAACTTTTCCGGGAAAATGTCCACGGCAATGACGGTGGCGGCACCAAACAGTTTGGCCCATTGCAGCGTCAGTTGGCCGATCGGGCCACAGCCCAGTACTGCCACGGTATCGCCGGCCTGAATCCCACCTTTGGCTACCCCGTGATAGCCGATGGTAGCCGGTTCAATGCCGGCTGCCGTTGCATAATCCAGTTGATCCGGCAGTCGCAGCAGATGCCGAAATGGCACCTTGGTATATTCGGCAAACGCTCCGTCACTGCCGGTGCCGATGATATTATAATGCTCGCACAGGCCGTAATGACCCTCCCGGCAATGCTCACAATTCCCACAGGGAATCAAGGGAGCCACTGCTACCCGGTCACCCGGACGGTAGCCATCAACCGCCTCACCTACGGCAGCAACTTCCCCGCAAAACTCATGCCCCAGAATCAAAGGATAGCGCCGGGCGCCGCTAACCATAGCCCGCGGTATATCGGAGCCGCAAATCCCGGCATACTTTACTTTTACCAGTACATCCTCCCGGCCGATGTCCGGCACAGGCACCGTTTCGCAGCGGATATCCCGCAAGCCGTAGAGTACCGCCGCTTTCATCGTCTTTTGCATCATCGTTTTCCTCCCTTTACCAGACAGGGCGGCGTTGTCTATCTTCCGCCCTGTTCCTGCCCATATCAATATGCAAGATACATGCCAACCAAAAAAACTATCTTTCCATGATCGCCAACGCTTCTGGTCCGGCGGCTTGGCGGCATGGTACTACATTTTTGCCAACAGTCCATACATTTCGTGCATATCGACATATCCATTTACGCATCCCGGCCAGCAAAAGGGATCGTCGCTCTAAGAAAAGCGCAATAGCCTTGTTCTTTGGTTCTTCGTTCGGCCTTTTCTGGAAAAATACGTTCCGTAGGATGAAAAATTGCCGGCTTACGTTAAGAAATCCGTTTGTTTGAGCGTTAGCGAGTTTACGGATTTTAGTAAGCCGGCAATTTTTCAAGTATTTTGGAAGACAGGCCTAGCCTTTTGGGTCCCTTTGTGGCAATGACAAAGGGACGATAAGCTGTTTTTCCACACTACAGACTGTTATAAATAGAATCATGTTGTGACAACCCCGGACAACCTATGCCTGTACGGCACCATTCTCTTCTTCAGCCGTGTTTTTCATTGCGTTCCGATCCAGGTAATTGTATACGGCTTCCTTATTCTTGCGGAACAGGAAGTACAACACCAGATAGACGGCAATGGCCAGACCGATCAGGAGCGGCGACTGGCTGAGGAAAGCCAGGAAGACCAAACCCATCAGCGGTTTGCCTAAAATATTAAAGCTGGTGATCAGCAGGGCGCCTACCGGCAGATGCACGCCCACGGTCGAGCATATTTCGGTAAACAGCGGTGCCGTATAGGTGCACATGTACAGCCCGGCACTAAACCAGATGGCACCGGTAATCAGTACCTTGAAGATATTGCCGTTAACCAGCGGTACAATCCCCTGCACCATAAACGGCAGTGCCAATAAGTCAACAACCGGCAGCACCTGATTGCCAGGAAGGGCAATCGCCAAAAAGACCATAATCGGAATGAGAATAATACCGGAAATTAAGGTGGCCGGTTCGCCGTAGCCGGTGGCATCGTTAACCCCCAGGAACCATTGCCGCGCCTTGGCATCCTTCTTGATGGATTTTCTGGCCGCTTCGGTGATTGGCAGGAAAGCCTGGGCAAACAAACCGGCTACCCGCGGGAAGATTGCCATAATTGAGCTGGTGGCAATACCCATGACGGCTACCTGTCCCCAGGCTGCCAGGGTGCCCAAGTTTTTGAAGTTACCCATGATGCCGATGAATATACCCAACAGCAGGCCCAGTGAAACCGGTTCACCGAAAAAGCCCAATTTCTTCTGCAATTCCTGAGGACTCAGTTTTACCTTGTTTAAACCGAACATATTCAAAAGCGGGTCAAATACCACGGTAAAAATGGCAGCTTCAATGTTATGCATGGCAATAATGGTACAATTGGGATATTTGTAATAAGTCGACCAGCGTTTAGCCATCAGTTCGGCAATCAGCAAGCTGTACATATTGAGTAGTATCATGCAGCCCAAAGCCAGCATCATATTTTTCGTAACCAGATAAACCATGGAACCCCAAACCATGTAGGAATAGTTATTCCACAAATCACCGGGCTGGAACACCGAAGTCCATTTGCTCAGGAACAGCACTGTCTGTACGACCAGACCGATGCCGAGGAAGACCATGCCGGCTTCGGTGGAAAAGGCGACCAGTGCGGTAGCCTGCCAGCCTACATCAAACACCGGCAGCTGAATACCCGTGCTTTCTACCATTTTTTTAACCACCGGTGTAATAATCGGTGTAAAGGCATTTAACAGCAGGGTAAAGCCCTGCAGGCCGACGCCGGCATACAATGCGGAAAAAAAGGATTTCTTGGTGTCTACCTTAAGAATCTTGGAAATGATGAAGATAATGACCGGGACAAATACCGGAGCACCAAAGGTATCAAAAATGGCTTTTAGTGTTTCAAGAAACATATTTTCTCCTCCTCATACCAAATGAATTATTTTTTTGCTTCCAGACCTTCAATAACGCTCATCACCTCTTCCAAAAATTCATCTTCGCCAAACCCGGTAAGAAAACCAAATGCGCTGATGGTCGGAATACCGTAATCGCCGTCCGGCAAGGGACTAGTGTGGGTAATAAAATCAAACCTCCCTCCCTGGGCCAGATTCATCGCTTCCGTCGGCTTAGCCTCGGTCGCGGTGATTTTGATCCCCCGTTCCTCCATCGCATCCTTCAGCTTTTCGGCAATCATCGAGGAAGTCACTGTCCCCGAGCCACATACCGACAATACATTAAAGCTTCTCATTTTTTGCACGCTCCTTATATTTTTATATTTATCATGGCCCGCAAGAGCCGTATTGCCCGTTGTCCGTCTCACCTCATACCGCCAGGGACTGTAAAAGCTCCGCCGCCTGTTCGCGGGTCTTGGCTGCCTTCAACGCCATGAGCAGTTCCTTGTTTTGGAATACGGCCATGAGATTTTTCAATGTCTGCACCTGCATGCCCGGGTCCTTAATCGCCAGGAGAAAGACCAGTTCCACCGCCAAACTCTCCTCCGGGTTGATCATCGAATGAAAGGCCACCGGTTTTTTCAATGCCGCCAGACCGATGGTCGAACGGTTCACATGATTGGAATCGGTATGAGGAATGGCCACATAGAAATTCCCAATTGATAAGCCCGTCGGCAAAGTGCTCTCCCTGGTCAGCACTGCCTCGACATAGCTGTCTTTCACATATTCTTTTTCTTTCATCAGCCTTCCCAAATGTTCAATGACCTCCCGCGATGTTTCCGCCTCCAGGTCAAGCACCAATAAATCTGCATCCAACATATGTGTCCACTCCTTGCCGGTAGTTTTTTATCTGCTATCGCCATTAGGAACTGCTTCGCATCTCCCGATAGAGCGTTTCTTTTAGCTCAAGCATATTTTTGCTTTGTTTCAAACTGTCAATCAGCTGCATTTTTAGGAATGGCCGCAAAATCCCCTTGACCATCTTCTTATCATTCACCTTAAAGGCCGGTAAACAGGCCATTTCGACCGGTCCGCTGCCCCAGATAATAGGCTGCTTCAGCCTGGCAACCACGATAGCCGATTTATGTACGGCCAGCGAATCGCCATGGGGAAAGGCAATGCCGCCCTTCATAAAGGTAGGAGCGATAGCCTCCCGCCGGAATACCGATTCTAAAAACTCCTTCCGGACATAACCTTTATTGATCATCAGCAGGCACATGACCTCAATTAGTTCTTTCTGCGAACGGGCGTCCGACTCAAACACGATCAGATCATCCTTGGAAAAGCCCGCCAGTTCATCTACCTGCTGCGCCGCCAGCACATAATCCAGTTCGCGGATACCCGCTTTGGCCATGCCCGGCTCATAGACGATGAAATGGAGCCCTTCAATTTCCGGGTTGATGGTACCGATCAGGGCCAGAATCTGATAATTCTGCTGGATCTCGACCAGCTTGTTTTTTAGCTGCTCATCCATCGCCCCGACCTGGAAAACCGTTACCCCGGGATACTTCTCCTCCAGCAGCCGCCGAATATGGCAGGCTGTACCTTCACCGGTCAGGCAGACCGCCACCAGCGCCAACGGCCGGGCCGGTTCATTAATCGTCAAAACCGGATAATTATAACGGGATTTGAGCAGGCTGGAGTAAATTTCGTCCAGCTCATTTTCCGGGATAGACGCCTTGCGAACGGCCTCAATCACCGTTACCAGATCCACCCTGTCCAGTGTCCGGGTGGGAATCGCCAGCTTGTCTGTGACGATCTTGCCCACATTGGTTAGTGAACCCATATCAACCAGAAAAAGAATGCCCTTTCCCTCATCAATAATTTGGGATATGCCGATAATCTTTTCATAGATAATGGAAGGCGCCTCATTGAGCGGCATATCAATGGCCACCGGGAACTGCACGCCCAGCAACTCCTTAACCACAGTAACAATCTCGGTGGCAATCCGTCCATGAGATACCACCACGACACTGACCCGGTTTTCAAAAGGCTTTTTCTCAATGGCGGCCTTGATATACATGGCAATAAAGCCGATTTCATCCTCCACCAGATCCAGTTGCTTGCGTGTTGCCAGTTGTCCGGCAAACTGCACCGCCAACTGATACTCCCGTGAAAAGTCCTGTTTGATCTTAGGCAGGTTGATATTGATGATCTGCTGCTTCAGCCGGATGCGTTTGACTGTTTCCTCCAAGTGGATGGCCAAATGAGTAAAAATGCTTTCGTTCACATCATGGTACAGCCGTTCCTGGATGAGTTGCAGCCGCAACTCTTTAACCAGCTCAATAATGTCCTTATCCACAATATTGACCAGTTCGTTGAGCGAAACATACTTGGACTTGGTATTGCCGCTTAATTCCAGGTTATTGAACTTGTTGATAATGAAACTCCACAGAATCTCTTCCACTTCCCGGGAGTCCATATTAAACTTGGTCAGTTCTTTGTATTTCTGTTCCATCTGCCGGTAAAAGTCCTCCGGCAGCGAGTAAGAGCCTTCCTGCATGTGCTTGATGAAGCTGGCTTTATTATTAAGGAAAGGAATAAACATCATATCCTGGATGTACTTGCGGACTTTCACCACATTGACATCCTCCAGGGCAAAATCCTGCTGCATAGTGTTGGTCTCCAGCACATCCTCGTAACCAATGCTGATAAACTCTTCATTTTTGCCAATGTATTTCATAAATGCCCTGGCACAGATCACCTGAATGGTACTCTTTAACTGACCGATATTGCCGCCAAACCGTTTTAGTGACAGGATTTCAATCACCTTGGCCTCGACGAACACCTTTTCATTGACCCGGTTACATTCCTGTTGAAAGAAGTCGTAAATAATCTCCACCTTCTCCAAGAACGAACGCTGCTGAAGCGAAGGAATCGAAATGATCATCGGAATGCGCCGCCGGAAGCTGAGCAGCAGGCTGGATTCGATATTTTCCGTAGTGGCACCGATAAAGATGATGTTGACCCGCCGTTCATCCTTGGTTTCGCCCAGCCGGCGAAACTGCCCCCGGTCGAGAATGGAAAACAGGATTTCCTGCCCCTTAGGCGGCAACCGGTGGATTTCATCCAAAAACAGCACTCCGTTATGGGCCTGCTCCACCAAACCTTCCGTATCACTGTCGGCGCCAGTAAAGGCACCCTTCTTATAGCCATACAGCAAGGACAGCAATAACTGCGGATTGTCGCCATAGTCGGCGCAGTTGAACACAATAAAAGGCCTGTCGTCGGCAATCACCTGTTTCTGCCTGGCGAAGTTATACATGCATTCGGCAAACTGGGTTTTTCCCACCCCGCTTTCCCCAATAATCAGCGTAGGCAGTCCAAAGGGAGGATACAAAATGGCCGACTTGGCCTGATTGACCGGTTTTTCCAGACTGCCGTGGCAGCCGACCAGTGCCTGAAACGGATTGACCGTATCCCTGACGCAAGCTTCTTCCACCGGTGCCGGAATGCCCGTCTCCCTAAGCAGCTCTTCCACCACATGGCGGGAAATGTCAAAACCCCGTTCCATCAATCGCTTAGTCGCTTCAGCCACCGTCATTTTACTGCTTTGCCGGAACAACTCCTCAATGGCTTTCTTCAGGTAGGGCTTGCGCCGTTCCCGTGAGTTGCCCATGGAAAGCTCCTTGCGCAGCATAGTCACCGTCTCCCGGGTGGTGGACAGCATCTTAGCCAGACGCACATCGGTAAAAGGGTCCTTGGGATTTTCCGACCGTATAATGTTTACCAGTTTTTCCTTTAAATCCATTTCATGACCTCTCTTCTGCTTACTATACTTTGCAAATGCCGTGCCATACAAAAACACAAATTACCTTTTCCTTGTCGCAAGCCATTTACCGGCCTGTTCGTATGACGGCTTACATTTTCCGAAATCTTCATACAGTTTCCGGCAGGTGTTACTTTACAAAAACGCAGTGTATGATATGACTGTGATAAAATTCCATTTTCATCCAGAACATAACTAAGTTACATTATATCAAGTTCTCAGCTATAAGAAATATGTAACTCCTCCTGAACATAGAAAAACCACGCAACGGGCTATATCCCTCATGCGTGGTTTCCTGTATTTACCTTATTCTCATTTATTACTTCTCAGCAACCAATTCCTGCAGCAGCCGATCAACCATCTCCGCCGGATTGTTCGTTCCGGCCCGGAAAATGACCGTGCCACAGACAAGAAAGTCAGCGCCTAACGCAGCGGCATCCCGGATGGTGTTTAGCTTGATGCCGCCTTGCAGTTGAATGGCTCCGGTATATCGCTTTTTATAATAAGCGATATAATCTCTGACCACGGCCGAGGCCATCCCCCCGGCGGCAAAGGTCGAACGGGCCGCTGTGGCTTCGGCCTGGAAGGTCAAAAGCGGCAGCTCCGCCAAAAACGGTTGCACCTGGGAAAATGTTGCCGCTGCCGTCAGCGCCGGACGGCCAGCAGAACCGAAAATCTCCAGCACCGGACTGGCGCAACTGCCCTGCCCGCTAATACTGTCCAACAACTGCCGGTGATACACAGGATCTGCCACAGCGTCCAGTTGATAGCACACAGCAGCCGGCGAGACACCTTGGTATTCCCGCCAGCGTTCCAGTGGCTGGTCGGTCAACATATGCAGATTGAGATAGCCACCCTGGCGGCGAATATTCGCCGCCAGGGTGGTCAGAAAATCCGGGGTAAACACCGCCTGATTGCTACAGGGGGCCGGTTCGCCAAACCCGCCGTAATCAGGAAAATTAATGTCGCAATGAAAAGTCATAACTTTTCCGTGGGAAAGTAAATGTCGTACCTGCTCTGTCACTTCCTGTTGCAATGCAGCCACCGGTACTACATCGATACAGCCGTCTAATAAGGTAATAAGCGCCGGATTAAGCCGAACCACCCGGCCTGCCGCCATATATTCTACCGTTGCCGGCAGCACGGCTGGACTGTAAAAGCGCCACACTCCACCGTCTTGCCTCAGTCTGACCGCCTCCTTTTATTTTCGTTCTCTCAATCCAGCCGGAGCATGCCGCAGCAGATAGGCTTCGGCCTCGGCGCACCACAGGTCGTCGTTCCGCTCCAAAATGGCCTGTAGTTCACCAAAGAAAGGCTGACTTTTTCCCAACTCGGCAAACGCACTAAGTGGCGTCAGTTCCAAGTCTATACCGCTATAGATCAGCTTCTTGCCGCCGTCAATAGCGGGCAAGTTCAAAATGGTATCCTTCGCACTGTTCAAGCCACCGATATGAGTCACAATGGTCGCCGGATTAATCAGCCCCTCTTCAATCAGCGCCAGGGCTTCTTTCATATCCTCCGGATAGCCGCCACTGGTGCCGACCACATGGGTGTTGCGGTAGTGAATATCATAGTAGTTCAACTCGGCCGTAAAATTTTTATCCGTCGGTCCGGCAAAAAAGTTGAGGCAGCCATCCTTGCCTAATAGCGCGCTGCCCAGTTCGGCACTTTCCTTTAAAGGTGCATAGACAAACACATCGTCATAGCCCTGGCCTGCCGTAAGCTCCAACAGATGTTTTTTAACATCACCGACCTGTCCGGTATTGGCATAGACCAGAGTGATGCCGTGCTCGGCCGCCTTCTTAACCGAGTTATAGCGCCGGGCCCGGCTGAGCTTTGCTTCATTAGTACCTGTCACCACCAGCAGCTCCGGTTTGCGTTCGGCATGGATGGCATAATCAACGGCCAGAAAGCCCATCGGACCGGACCCGTTCAAAATAATCATATTTCCCTTAGGCTTAATGCCCATTTCGTGCCGGTAGCTGCCTTCCACCGTATGATAGCTGGCCTTGCAGGCAGCCACAATGGAGGACAGCGGCTCGGCCAGTGATCCCTTAAAATAGGCATCGCCTTTAAAATTGAGCAGACAGTCCATTTCCATCACTTCGTTGGGAATCACGACATAGGTCGCATTGCCGCCGACAAACCGGTACGAATACCCGGGCCCGAACGGGCTTCCCTGATAGTTCAGCGTAGGCTGAATGGCAAATCTGCCGCCTACTTTGTACTTAGCCTGCCATTTCTTCCCCACAGCCAGAATCTCACCGCAGCATTCATGACCGACAATGATGGGATTATTCGCAATATCCTTGGGAACCCGACGGTGCTCGCTTCCCTGCAGCACCGTCTTATAGGTCGACATGCATACACTGTCGGTAATCACTCTGGCCAATATTTCATCGTCCCGCAACGGGGGCAGTTCAAATTCCTCTAAACGCAAATCCTGTTTTCCATACAGCCTAAGTGCTCTGGTTTTCATCGGTCCATCATCACTCCTTTTAAAATTAAAGATTCGGACCTTGGACCGGAAACCCTGCTAATTTAACAAGCTTGTCGGCCCGGCGAGATTTTTTTTCGCCGGGCTGCCTTATTTCCTTTCGACGGAAATGCAATCTCCCACCCGGAGCTGTGGCAGCTCGCTGTCTTCCAGATACACACTGCCACCCAGACCGTCCGTCTGTCCGTCAAACCGGAGCGTAATATGCCCTAGATTGCTAAGATTCTGCTCCACTTCATCGCCGACAAACACAATGCGAAATTCCTTATCGCCAATGCGCAGCCAGTCACCGGCCTGAATTGATCCATACATAGTATTGCCGCTGTGCAGGATGCAATAGTCAGCCAATTCCTCCGGCGCATTATCCTTGAACAGAATAATCATTTTTTCACTGGAAAAAGCCGCCGCCAGCTCCCCAATTCCCGTAACCGTGGTCTGATACACAAGTGACATTAATCCATCCTCCTAATCTATATGCTCATTCCGATAAAAATGGCAATGAAGGTATAAACCTGCTACCTTCATTGCCATTTTGACGTCCTAAACTAATTGGAATACAATCCGAAGCTTGCCAGCCAGGCGATAAATACCGTAGTCGGGCCGGTAATAAACCGGGAATACAGCACCGACGGCACGCCTACTTCCACCGTTTCCGCCTCGGCTTCCGCCAACCCCAAGCCTACCGGAATAAAGTCGCAGGCTGCCTGAGAGTTGATAGCGAACAGCGCCGGCAATGCCAGATGGGGAGGAATGGTTCCTTTGCCGATCTCCACACCTACCAGAACACCGATAACCTGGGCAATAACCGCCCCTGGCCCGAGGAATGGAGAAAGCAGCGGGAAGGAGCAAATCACCGATAGGAGCAACAGACCTTGTACCGTGCCGGCCAACGGCGTCAGCATTTTAGCAAAGGCATCGCCTACGCCGGTGCTCAACACCACGCCAATCAGCATGCAAACAAAGGCCATGAAGGGTAAGATAGTCCGCATAATAGTATTGATGGTGTCCCGGCCGGCCTGATAAAACGTGCCGGTAATCGAACCCATAAATTTGCCGATCTTAGCCATAAAACCGCCGCTTTGCTGGCTGATCTTTTTGCTGGTGTCATATTTCGGCTGTTTGACCGGCGCTGCCTGATAGGCCGGCGCCTGCACGCCCTCGCCGCTTTGCTGTACATTGTCCTCTTTGACGTCCGACACGTAAATATCGGCCTTAATATGCTCGGCCAAGGGGCCGCTGGGACCGGACGGCATCAGATTGATGGTGGGAATGCGCTTTTGCGGATAAATACCGCAGCGCAGCGTACCGCCGCAATCAATAATAACGCAGGCAATTTCCTGATCAGGCACTTTGGTTTTAAACCCGTCCACCAGCGCGCAACCGCTCAGTTCGGCAATCCTCTGCGCCACCGGTGACATAACCCCGCCGGTAATATTGACCACTTTATTTCTGGTTTCATCAGGCGTAATCACTAAAGGCCCTCCAAAGCCGCCTCTGCCGGCCGTAACGGTTATCGAATGATAGTTTGCCATCTTTGTTTGCTCCCTTCTAGGCATTTAGCCCCGATTGTGTTGTTGTAACCTCGGTTTTGAGCTGGATACCCTGTTGTTTTTCCACATAGGCCGTCGTAAAGTCGGTAACCCAGCCCCGGAAGAAGTTGGTCACCACGCCAACCAGGAAATAACGGACAGCCAGATCAACGGTGGGCAGCCCCAATTGGGTGATGCCGGCAGCAATGCCCAGGAAAACAAACAGTTCACCGGGATTAACATGGGGAAACAGACCGTTCAGCGTGTGGCAGGAAAATGAGCCGGCAGCATAATAGCTGGGTTTGTATTTTTCCGGCATGAATTTACCTAAGGATAAGGTCATCGGATTGCAGAAGAAAAAGGTGCCAACCACCGGCAAAATCAGGTAGCGGGAAAGCGGATTGCCGCCGCACATATGGGCCAGCTTCTCCACCTTTTCCTGTCCGACAAAGCGGATGAGCGCATTCATCGCCACCAGCAGCATGATTAATTTAGGAACTATTCCGGAAAACATACCGACGAATACCTTGGCGCCGGCATCAAACATACCGATAAAACCTGTTGCGAGCCAAATCAGAGTATCCATACCATTCTTCTCTCCTTCTAAATTCATATTGTATGATTACGGTTAGGCGGTTACTTGTTCACTTGCGACCGGCTTCACCTCCCCACTTGCGTGGTTATTTGCTTCCATAAACGACCGGTAATTTTCCACCGCGTTTAGAACAGCCCTCCAGGTTTGCTTATCCGGCCCGGACGCCCGGACCGGATTGTCCGGCAAGTTAAGCAAGTCACAACCATCAAACAGGGTAAAGGCCCGCAGCCGGGCAAAACTGGACACGCCGGCCATCCTTTCCGCTTTGCTAACTCGCCCCTGCCCGTCCAGGCAGAACAGCACCACTACGCCGGCGACAAACCGGCCTTTAGAACGGCCGACCACCACTCTTCCCTGCTGCCTTAGCGCTTTAAAGTGGCTGTTAAAGTGCTTCATCTGATAAAAACCCAGCAAGCCTTGCAGCCCCCACAGCCCCGCCGCCAGCAAGAATAGTTTCCACATAGGCCCATCCCCTCCTTTACTAATGCATGACTTGTCCGCCGGTTATGTTGATCGCCTGGCCGGTTAGATAACAGGCCTGGTCGGATGAATAGAAAGCTACGACATTGGCCACATCCTCTACTTCACAACCCCGCTTTAATGGAACCTTTTCCATATAGGCCTTTTTCACTTCCGATTCAGGTATGCCCAGCTTAATGGCATATTGCGGAATCAACCCTTCAAACATTTCTGAATTGAGCATATTACCCAGCATCATAGAGTTTACCCGGATTTTGTGTTCTGCCAAATCCAGCGCCAGACTTTGCGTCAGACCGACAGCACCGAATTTAGCCGCCGAATAGCCGGGATTGAACTTACTGCCCACTTTGCCTGTCTTGGAATTAATCACAATGATCGAGCCCTGGATGCCCTGGTCAATCATGACCTTGGCCACTTCCCGGGCACAGAGAAAGTAGCCCGTTAAATTGACATCCAGCAAAAACTGAAAGTTTTTAAGCTCAAACTCGGTAATCTTAGCACTGATGGTTGCCCCCACATTATAAATCAACGAGTCGATTTTTCCCAGCTCCTTGACCACCTGACCTACCATGGTTTTAATCTCGGTTTCGGAACAGACATTGACCTTAACAGCCATCGCCCGGTATCCGTCCGCCGTCAGAGAGGCCACCACCTGCTGCGCGTTTTCTTCCACCAGATCGGCAACGGCTACCGCATAGCCTTCTTTAGCCATCCGGCGGCTTAAGTGGGCTCCCAGCCCCCGGCCGCCACCTACTACTAATGCAACTTTTGAC
The DNA here is from genome assembly GCF_900110485.1 of Propionispora vibrioides. Taxonomy (NCBI): domain Bacteria; kingdom Bacillati; phylum Bacillota; class Negativicutes; order Selenomonadales; family Sporomusaceae; genus Propionispora; species Propionispora vibrioides. The sequence continues at coordinate 23,668 of NZ_FODY01000012.1, forward strand.
ATGATCATTCCTCCACTTTCCACACATAGAATGCCCCCATAAAAAAACCGGAGGTAAATAATAAAAAGCCATGAGATAAGCAATCAGTGCTTAGCCCATGGCTCTTACATGCTGACAAAATGTCTTTTCATTTATGTCCTTATCTTTCGTAGTACCTTATCAGCCTTAATTCAGTGAATACTGGCGGTCTATTTTCCGCAGCGCTTCGTTGTCGTCAGTCAGCATACTGACGGTATGCCTCCTTCCTTCGTCTCGCGCTGCAAAAAATAGCCTCGCCATCCTCCTCCTGTATTAAGACCGACAAGCTACTAGGAACCTTCTCAATCTTGATTAGAAACTGCTCTGCTTTACCGCGTATCAGGACTTCCTTGTACTCGAATAAACTGTATATCTTGTCGCCCGGTTGCAGCGTTTTCATTTTATTGGCCAAAGCAACCCCTCCTGCCCGCGTTGTCTTTGTCTCCCGGTAGCAAAAAGCGCAAAAGAACTCAGTCTATGAAAGCTCCCTTACTCCCTATATATTCAGCCGCTGCCCGGATTATGCCTTTCCGACCGGAAGGCCAGCAATAATCTGGCGGTGGCTGCATCGGCAATCAACACATTCATAAACCGTCCCCTTAAAGCACCGTAAATGGCCGGCACTTTTTCCGGTGAGGCGGCAACACCGACAGAGTAGTTCGCTTTCTTCAATGTCTCCAGGTCGATGGCGATGGTCCGGTCCGTTAGTACCGTGTCAACCACCCGGCCTTCCACGTCGTAGAAGCGGGAGCAAACATCACCCACCACGCCGGCCTCCTGTAAAGCGTCAACATATTCTTTGCCAAAAGTCCCTGACCAGACCAGATTGGAATGTCTGAGCGGCGTACCGACACCGACAACGGCAATGCTGACCCGCTCCCACAGATCAATGACCTTACGGCAGTTGGCATCCTGGGTCATGATCTCCTTGGCCTCGACCGAACCGGCAATAGCCGGCGCATACAAATAATGACTCTTGGCCTTAAAGGCATTGGCAACTTTATAGGTAATCGTATTGACATGGTATTCACTGTCCACATTCTCCGGGCCGCCCACCAGGGGAATCATGTCGGCGCTGATCGGGTCACAGGCTTCCGCCATAGCCGCATCAGCCACGGAGGCCATCGTCTTGCCCCAGGCAAAGCCGACAATATCCCCGTCGGTGATCACCCGCCGCAAAAACCGGATGCCCGCCTTCCCCAGGTCAGCGGCCTTATCCACAATATAGGCTTCCTTCAAACCAAAGGTTTTCTCCAGTTGGTTTTCCAGATCTTCATACTCGTCATTAGCAATGGAAATCTGAACCAGACCGGCCAGCATGGCTTTTTTCAGATACTTGCTGACAGTGGTACGGTTAATGCCAAACCGGGCGGCAATTTCATGCTGATTCTTATTCTCCAGATAATACATCTGCGCTACTTTGATCAATAGTCGCTTATCTACAGGAAGCATAACCATACCCTTTCTGTGTGAGCTGCCCTTATCATCACATATGTGACGATAAGGAACTTTTGTTATCTTGTTTTAATCTTAATATAGTTTTTAGAAAATTGCAATAGGTTATTTTCACTTTTTTCTCACTTATTTTTCGCATATTCTACGAAAAAAAGCCCTGGCCGGACACCATTTTGCGGTCCCCACCAAGGCTTTACCTGCAAGAATTGCTTATTTTTTTCTGTCTCACTTCTTTGCTGCAAACCCTCCGATAACTTCCAGGGCAGCATGCCGGACAGGCTTTGCCAAAAACTGTTCATCCACCGCTGCCAGAATTACCGTATTCGGCCCTGCCGATTTTTTCATGTCAATCTGTACCGCCTGCTCCGGAATAAACGTCAGTTCATGACAGGCAGCCAGCAGCTTCGCTTCGGCCAGGATACCTTTTGAACCCACCGGTACCATTTCATACACGCCAGGGTGGGCAAGCAACTCCCGGATGGTGCAATAGCCCACAAGCTGCGCCTGCAGCACTTCCGCTCCGACCAGGGGCGCTCCCACCGCCACAACGGTTAGGCCAGCCCGACAGCGATTGACCCGCAGCCGGACAGTTTCAACCACTCCGACCGCTGTAATGCCAAGACCGGTGGCAAAGGTGGCGAAATTTTCCTCCGTACTGCCGGTCAATACCACCTGCTCAATTTCCGCCAACTCCAGTTCGGTCCGAATGCCCCGGATGACAGCCTGCCCGGTAGGCTTCATCTCGTTGCAAACGGCATTGGCCAGACATACGACTTCAGCTCCCGCACACAACACCTCCAGCAGAACGACCCGGGCCGCGTATCTTCCGGTCACCTCCGGCGGCACCTTCAGTACATCGCCTTCTTTTAATCCGATACCACCGCAGCTATCGCAGGCAATTACCAAAGTGCTTCCCTTTTCCAGCTCGATCAGGGTAAGGTCCCGGACCTTTTCTATCTTCACAGCTGCTGCCTGCCTGCCCATTTCACTTTAACAAAACCCGGCAAAACCTGGAACAAACCAAAAGCCAACCCGATATTCAGCAAAGCCGCGGTGGTCAGCACCGGTAGATAAGCCAACAGCGCAGTTCGCCCCATGAGCGGCAGCAGCCAGGGGTATAACAGCAGCAATGACAGGGGGCCGTTAATCAGACAACCGGCCACCACTGCAGCCATACCGGCCACTCGTTTGGTCCGCGGCTGTTCCCGCAGCCGGCGGTAGATCCAGCCCACAGCCGCGGCGGCCAACGCCATCTCGCCCATAATTAGAACATGCACCGGCAAGGTCAAAGGAAAGCCCGATAACGCGGCAGTGAAAAAGTGACCGGCCGCCCCGACTACAGCGCCGGCCGCCGGCCCTAGCAGTAAGGCGGCCAAAAAAGCCGGCATGGAATCAAATGCGATGGTTCCTAATATTTTAACAGCCGCTCCCATATAGCTTAATGCAATGAAAAAGGCGAGCAAAATTATCCTTCTGATCTCCATTTTTTCTCTCCTACAGCTTAAGTTCAATACCGCTTTTTTTCTCTTTCATCATCAAACAGGCCAGTTGTACAATTTGTGCCCCGGCCTCCACCGGCGGCGTGCCTTTCTTATAGATATTAGAAATCACATTGCGTTGATGCTCCGGTTTAAGAGGGCTTGATTCATAGGCCATGTATGAGCTCATGCTTTCGCCGGTAGCCAGCCCGGGCCGTTCCCCGATCAGCAGAATGGTCACCTTTGCGGTGAGGGCCTGGCTGATTTTATCCATAGTAGCCACCCGGCCATATTTAATAAAAATTGGCGTTCCCAACCGGTAGCCCTCCGCCGTCAGTCCATCAACAATGACCGGATAGATATCTCGGATATTGGCGGTAATGGCATGGGAGCTTAGTCCATCGGCAACGAGAATCTGCACCTCCGGTGCCGCTACGCAGCTATTTTTTACCCTTTGCAACGTTTCTTCGGAAAATAGCCGTCCCAGGTCCGGCCGGGTAATATACTCCTCCTTATCGCGCACCAGTGTTTGTACTTTAAAAAACCCCAATTCATCGATCAAGGCTTCATCCACATCGGACCATACCGAATCCACGGCCACGGCATGGTCGGCCCGGAACCGGAGCAGCGTTTCCGTTTTAAACCGGTCGGCGGCCCGGCCGATGCAAATCCGGGAATTGGTCGTTTTTTTCAGCCGCCGGCAGATTTCATAATCATAAGGCTGGTCAATGGTCACTCTGTCGGTATAATCAATGGCGGCAATATCCTGAATTTCTTCCTGCTTCATCCTTCTCACCCCGGAATCATAAATATTGACGGGTCACCGGCCCGTTCGGTCAGTCGGTTGCCTCTCATAATCCGGAGGCTCTCCATCCGGGCGGCAAACTCGGCGATGGGACCTTTACCGGTAATCTCCCGGATAGCCGCCACATCGTGATGGCTGGTCGTCTGATACATAAGCATTACATCGTCGCCACCGGGGATTCCCATAAAATAAGTGCAATCAGCAGAGGCCAATAAAAGTGCCAGATTTTCCAGATCATTCTGGTCGGCCTTCATATGATTGGTATAGCAAACATCCACCCCCATCGGCAGCCCGCTTAGTTTACCCATAAAATGATCTTCCAGGCCGGCCCGGATGACCTGTTTGCCGTCATACAAATATTCAGGACCGATGAAGCCTACCACCGTATTGACCAGGAACGGTTTATACCTTCTGGCAAAACCATAGCACCGGGCCTCCATCGTCAGCTGATCAGCCTGATGATGCCCCTCTGAGGAAAGCTCCGAACCCTGACCTGTTTCAAAATACATATAATTACTGCCAGTCGAACTCTTTCGCTGCCCCATCAACTGATAGGCCTCATCCATCAAAGCCACATGAATACCGAACGCTTCATTTGACTTTTGCGAGCCGGCAATACTCTGGAACATCAAATCCATTGGCGCCCCCTGCCTCAGCGCCTCCATCTGAGTGGTTACATGGGCCAGCACGCAGTTTTGCGTCGGTATATCCCAGGTAAGCATAAATTCTTTGAATTTGCGTAAAATGAGCGAAATGCTTTCCACCGTATCAACCACCGGATTGAGTCCAATGACGGCATCACCGATGCCGTAGCTGATTCCTTCCATCACAGAGGCCATAATTCCCTCAATATCATCGGTGGCATGATTGGGCTGAAGACGGGAAGAAAACGTCCCTTTCCGGCCGATCGTCGTATTGCAGGTCGCTGTATTTTCTATTTTTCTGGCCCCATAGACCAGATCCAAATTGCTCATCAATTTTGCCACACCGGCTATCATTTCCGCCGTTAATCCGCCACTGACGGACTGCAGCGTCTGTCCTTCGGCCTTAAGAATGAATTCCCGGAAATCACCAACCGTCATCGCTTTGATCTTGTTATATTCTTCGACCACCACGGCGTCCTGAATCACCCGGGTGACCTCATCTTCCTCATAGGGCACCACCGGATTGTTTCTTAAATCCTCTAACGTCAGCTCGGCAAGCACCGCCTTCGCCGCAATTCGCTCCGCCATATCGGCCGCCGCAATACCCGCAAGCTGATCGCCGGATTTTTCCTCGTTGGCTTTAGCCAGCACCTCTTTTACGTCTTTAAAGCGATAGGTCTTTCCAAATAATTTTGTTCTCAACAGCATAGCGCACCTCTTTTGTCAGCTAAAAATCAAGGTTTTTACAATAACCGGCACGGCCTGGGCCACCGGGTTTCCTATATCCACATAGTCACCGCCCTTTACCCGAATCCCGTCCAGACAAAGGATTTTCTTCGTTCCTTTCACCAGGCCGCGCAGAGCCTGCCCCAACGCTTTGGCAAAATCGTGTTCAACAATAACGATGAGCGGTCCGGTGTTCAAGCTCATTCCCTCAACAACGGCGGCAGCCATCGCCTGTATCTGCCGGTAGGAGGGCGACCGGGGCCCCGTAAATGCAATGGCCACCTGCTCGTCGCCGTACAGCCTGATCTGAAAAGCAATCGCCGCACCCAGTCCGTCCAGGTCTTCCACTCCGGTAAAGGGTCTGACAATCGGCACATTCTTAAGCGGCAGCAAATCCTCCGCCAGAAACACCGTACTGCCGCTTATCGTAAAGGCATGACTGCCTGCCCCGATAACAGTGGCCCGGATTTTTTCCTTAGGCTCCAGGAGAGGGGTCCCCTTTTCCCAATATTTATCCCGTATCGACCTGCCAAGCAGCGGACCGATATCCTGAAAGCGAAACAGTTCTTTATCTCTGTCAGGTCCCTGGCAATCATAAATATCCTCGGCCACACCACCGGAAAACAGCATATGTTCTACAGCCAGCTCCTGGTGAGGGTGGTGAATAAACAGTTCCCGGGTTCCCGGCGGCAAAGGAAGCTGCTGCTGAAGCCGCCAAAAGACATCGGCCAGGGCATCGGTCACCTGCCGTAACTCAGCCAGTTCCGGTATCCGGTCAAAGGCAAGCGGTACGCCCAGAACAGCCAATAGCGGTTTAATCCGCTCTGCGATATGCGTCACCCTTCCCTCCCTGTCAAAGCGAATCAGCCTGGCGCCAATATCCAGGGCAAAAGCATCTACCACCTCGCCTTCCCAGAACACCGCTCCATTGCTGGTACCTCCGCCGATATCCATATTCATAACTCTTCCGGACAATCGCTTCGATGCCTCTTGGGCGCCGGCTCCACAGCCGGCCAATACGGCCTCCAGATCAGGCCCGGCGGTGGCCACGACAAAATCTCCGGCAAATTCCGCCAGTACCAGCGCCACTTCTGCCGCGTTTTCTTTACGGGCTGTTTCGCCGGTAATGATAACGGCACCGGTGGAAATATCCTCCTTGTAAAAGCCGGCACTTTTATATTCTCCGGCAATCATGTCCTGCAAACCTGCCGCGTCGATAGTATCCGGCGCCAGCAGCGGCGTAAAATAAACCGGACTTTGATAAATAACCTCCTTTCCGGTAATTTTAAGTTCCGGGATCATCCAGGGCGCCGCCGTATTTTGCACCCTGATCCGGCTGAAAATAAGCTGCGTTGTGGTAGTTCCCACATCAATGCCGACACTTATCAGGTCTTGCATAGCGCTTCCTCCCCCGGTCTTTTCCGGCTACTCCCCCGGCAGGCATGCTTACCACTGTCGACGAGAGCCGGCAAATACTCTTTTCCTTGCCCGCAATAAAAAAGAACCTGCTAAAAAGACCGCCCCATGGACAGCTTTTCTACAGGCTCTTTTGCCAACTTATTCCTTTTTACTTCATCTCATTTCTTTTTCCCGATCAATAATCCGCCGGGCAATCTGGGCCACCGTCACCTGATGCCGCATGGCCTCCCGGAGCATTCTGTTATGCGCCTCCTGGGCCGAAAGGCTCAGCCGGTCCTGGACAAACGCTCTGGCCCGGGCGATCAGCTTCTGGTTTTCCAGTTGTTCTTTGGTTGCCTGCAGTTCCTGATGGACCTGGCACATATCCTGCCAGCGTCCATAAGCAATTTGTACGGTAGCCAGCAAATTCTTTTCCGAAACCGGTTTAATCAGATAACCATACACATGGACAGCTTCCGCCCGTTTGATCGTGTTAGGCTGACTGTAGGCCGTTACCATAACCACCGGTATGTTGAGACTGTGCATCACCTTGGCTGTCTCGATCCCGTCCAGCCCCGGCATCATCACATCCAGAATGACCAGCTCCGGCGCTGTCTGTTTGGCCAGTTCGATAGCCCTCATTCCATCGCCGCATTCGGCGCAGACAATATGGCCCGCTTTCTCCAGCATTTCCTTAATATCTACCCGGATCAGTACTTCATCTTCGGCCAGCAATATGGATAATGGTTTCACAATGTCTGCTCCTTTCCGCCTGAAAGAAAAGATATGGTCGCAACGGTTGAGCCGTGCTGACGGTTGAGGGAAAATGAACCGCCCAGTTGATCGCAAATAAGCAGCTGGACAATATAGAGGCCCAGTTTATTGCCTGCCGGCAACTGCTTCAGCACCGTCTCGGCGCCGCTGTCAATCACCTGAATGGTAATACAGCCGGCCGTTTCCCGGATGCTTACCCGGATTTCACCGTCCGGCTCGGTCTTGATCCCATGCTTCAGGCTGTTGGTCACCAATTCATTTAATACCAGCGCCACCGGCACACTCTGCTGCGCCGGTATCATAATGGATGCTCCCTCTACCTGGGTGTGAATCTCCTGTTCAGCCAGACTGTAACCGGCAACGATGTTAGATACGATGTATTCGGCCAGTTCCTTCAAATCGACAGTTTCCCAGGATTGCCGGGCCAGCACCTCATGAACCCGGGAAATAGAAAGAATGCGGTTGACACAGGTGGCAAACTCACTCTGAACTGTTTCCGAGCGGGAGCGGTTCATCTGAAGGCGCAGCAAGGATACTACGTTTTGCAGCGTATTTTTAACCCGGTGATGAATTTCCTGAATGACCGCACTCTTTACATCCAGTTCCTTTTCCTTTTGCCGCAGCTCGGTCACATCCTGTACCGATACCACACAGCCGCTTAGCTCTCCGTCCGTAACCAGCGGATGGGCCTGACACAAGTAACTGACATGGCCAAATTCCAGATTGACCGCCTTTTTCAAGCCCTCCACCAGTTCCTCCAGCGAACCGTAGGACAGGGCGGTAATCAGGTTTTCCTTCAGCCCCCTGGCACCGCACAATACCTCCAGCATGCGTTCGGCGTGTTTATTGGTATAGGTAATGGCTCCGGCCTGATCAAGCACGAAAATTCCACTGCCCAGCCACTCTTCCCAGCCCCAGCCTGTCGTGGTAAAGTCCATCAAAGTCCGGCTCAGGTGCTCCGCCGTCTGGCTTAAAAATTCGACCTGCTCCTCCTGCCGTATTTCTTCCGAAATATCCTTTTCCATGATCAATACGCCAATCACGTGTTTTGTCAGATTGGTAACCGGCACAACCGTCTGGGCAATCGGCACCCCTTCCTGGCTAATGCCGCGAATATCCCGCATAATTTGCCCGCCAGTCAGTGCCTTATACACAGCCGGCTCTTTCTCCGCATAGGCCAGTTGACCGACCACGCTGCGGTTATACAAAGAACGGTTGGCGGAAGAATGAGCCCAGGCCAATACAATCGAGTCGCTGCTGTTCCTGCACAGGGCATCAATGAAAACATCCGTCCCTGTCAGTTCAGCGGTTATGTCCAGCTGACCCGCTATATTTTCCAGAATCACAATATCCGGTTCTGTCAGGTACGTATACTCCAGACATAGCTCACGCAGCAATCCCGTTTTAACCATGACTTTATCCTCCGCCGCAACCACTTACTACAACTACTTATATTTATCACTTAGTTAACCATATTCTATTTTATCCTGTCAATACGCAGCGATAACCGGCTGCCGGTTACGATTAGTCCAATTCATCCAGTACGTCGAATTCTTCTTCAAAAGGACGGATATTTTTATTCCCCCAGATGAAGTAATAAATGATGGAAACAACATACACGCCGCATACCCAGGTCAGTGCTTCGCTGGAAGTATACAGCAGGCTGCCCAGACAAAATATAGCCATGGCAATACTGATCAGGGGAACAATCGGATAAGATACTTTAAAGGGGCGCTTCAGTTCCGGTTCCCGGGAACGAAGCACAAACAGGCTTACCAGACTGATAATATACATCACTACCGAGCCAAAGGCCGATATGATAATAACCACATTGGTTAATCCGGTCAGAGCAGCTCCTAAACCGATCATACCTGGAACAATCAGACCCCAGACAGGCGTCCGGTGTTTGGGATGGACATAGGCCAGAAACTTGGGAAGATAACCGGTACGGGCCATCGCGTAAGTCTGGCGGGAATAGCCGAAAATAATGCCATGCAGCGAGGCAATCAGGCCAAACAATCCGATAAAGTTAATTAACAGTACAATAAAGGACCCTTCGCCATAAACACCCGACAACGCCATGGGCAGCGGAAAATCAATGGAATCAACCAGTTTGGTGTCGGTAATGCCGGCCGTTAGCAGCAGTGTGGCGAAAGCCATCACCATCAGTGTGCCCATACCGCTCAAGAAACCTATCGATATATCCTTCTGGGGATTGACCATTTCCTCCGCCGACATGGCGCCCCCCTCAATAGCCAGATAAAACCAGATGGCAAAGGGAACTGCCGCCATCACACCGCTCATGCCGTTAGGCAGCATGGGCTCTGCCGTGAGCCTGGACAGTTCAAAATGCGGCAGCGCCAGCGCCCAGTAAAGCACCAGGCCGACTAGAGCCACAATGGTCACAATCAGTTCAAAAGTAGCCGAGGTTTTCATCCCCCAGTAATTGATAAAGATAAATAACAGGAAAGCAATGACGGTAGCGGTCAGAACAGGAATGCCCGGCAGCATATTATGAATATAGCCGCCAACGGCCAGGGCAATGGCCGGTGGCGCAAAAACGAATTCAATCAGGCAACTGATGCCATTCATATAGCCCCAGAACTTACCAAGTCCCCGGCGGGCATAGGCCGAAGGACCGCCGGCATGGGGAATGGCTGTGGCCAGCTCGGAATAAGACAATATAAAGGTAACATAGAAAATAGTAACCGGGATCAACGCCAGGGCCAGGCCGATAGCCCCGCCGGCCGCAAAGCCATAGCTCCAGCCAAAATAATTGCCCGATATAACAAGACCTACCGCCAGCGCCCACAGATGGACCGGCTTTAATACCCGGGTAAGTTTCACATCCTCCACCGGTGCCACTGGGGCTGCTTCATATTTCATGCTTGTTTCCATACACATCCTCCTTAACGGGCAAGACGAAAAGGCTCACTTCAACGGACAGTTTCCCGTACGTCAAAATGAGCCTCTTTGCCCTGCCGGTATGATTATTTTTCACCTTGCTGTTTCAATGCAGAAAAAAAGCCCAACAAGAAATGTCATGTACACGACACTTTTGTCAGGCTCTATTGCCAGTTATTTCTTTGTAACAATAATAAATTAACTCAGCTGATCATTTATTGCTTATATAATAACCAAGTTTACCGCTATTGTCAAATGGTATTTTGCTACTCTTTGATCTGTTTATTTACATTCGGCATAATTAACCGAACGCTGCGGTCATAGAAGAAATATTCCCAAGCCCAGTTAATAACGGTAATGATACGGTTCCTGGCACCCACTAAACGGATGACATGAACAACCAGCCACAACAGCCAGGCAACAAAGCCGGTCGGTTCCCAGTTACCCATGCGGGCTACCGCCACATTACGGCCAATAATAGCCATGGCGCCGGGATCTTTATAAACAAAGGTTTCCTGGTCTTCTCCCTTAATCGCGTGGCAGATGTTTTTGGCAACCACAGCGGCTCCCTGGGTGGCGACCGGAGCGATCATCGGCAGCGGGCGTCCGTCCTGTTCGAAATGAGAGGAGTCCCCAATGGCATACACTTCCGGATGGCTTTCCACCTGCAGTGTCGAAGTAACGGCAATCCGGCGCATGCTGGCAAGCTTCAGGCCGCTATCGCGGGCCACGCTGGCAGCTTGTACCCCGGCACCCCAGACCAAGGTATGGGACGGAATGACTTCGTCGCCGGCCAAAAGTACTCTTTCACCGTTAAAGTCAACCACTTTGGCTTCCAAACGGACATCTACCTTCTTTTTACGCAGTACTTCTACCGTATAATCGCGGTGATGCTGTGGCATAACCGGCAGCAAACAGGTCGCTGCTTCCAAAAGAATGACCTTTACTTCTTTTAAGTTTAGTCGCGGGAAATCTTTTACCAGCACCATGCTCATCAATTCCGATATAGCTCCTGCCGTTTCCACGCCGGTAGGACCGCCGCCAACCACGACAAAAGTCAGGAGGGCTTTACGCACTTCCGGATCCTCTTCATACTCGGCCCGTTCCACCATGCTCAGGATATGATTACGCAAACCGATAGCATCTTCCATGTCTTTTAACCCGAAGGCATTTTCTTCAATGGACTGCATGCCGAAAAAGTTGCTGGAACCCCCAGCAGCAATAATCAGATAATCATACGTAATATCCTTGCCGTCGATGGTCATTACCTTTTTGTTATCCGCATCGATTTTCGATACCCTGGTCATACGGAATTCAATATTCTTCTGATAGCGCAGAATATCGCGCAACGGATAAGCAATATCGGACGGTTCCAGTTCCGCCGTGGCAACCTGATATAAAAGCGGCTGGAATAATTGATAATTACGTTTTTCCACCAAAGTCACCCGTACCGGTGCATGAGCCAGCGATTGCGCAGCTTTGAGTCCGCCGAAACCGCCGCCTATGATAACTACATGAGGTCTGTTATTTTCTCCCATAACTAAACATCCTTTCGATTTAAATGCTGATTCTGCTTTCAGTATTTACCATATGTGATTTTTTTCACTCTTTTGTGCAGAAGACTTCCTGAAAGACTGAAAAGTAGTGATATGTTATTTTAGCAAACTTATAACCACTATTTCAAGTACTTCGGCAAAAAAATGTTCATTTTTTCACAAATCAGAATAAAAAATTAATAAACCCGCCTAGCACTTGGTTTTGCGCGGTATTTTTGCACTTTTGTCCACTGCCCCAAGGAACTTCCGCAGAGAATAAATAAAGATTTACAGACTTATAGATATCCTATAAACTGTAAATCTTTACAATCAAAAAAGTACCATGCAATTTACAATTTATCTTTGCAATGGACAATATTTATTTACTCATCTTGCTGCCACACCTGGCAACAGACTGTTAACAGCTCTGGTTTTTCTCCAGCTCGACAAGCAGATCCAGGCGTTTTTGATGATGGGCCCCTACATAACCAGCTTCCAGCCAGGTATCGACAATCATCAAAGCCAGTCCCTGGCCGATGACTCTTTCGCCCAGGCAGAGCACATTGGAATTATTATGCTCCTTGGTCAGCTTGGCAGTGAACACATCCCCCACTAAGGCGGCGCGGATGCCGTCAATCTTATTGGCCGCGATGGAAATACCCACACCGGTACCGCAGCACAATATCCCTTCCGTGCATTCGCCGGATTTAATGCTGTTGGCTACGGCCAACGCATAATTCGGATAATCAACACTATCGGCCGAGTTAGTTCCGAAATCCTTACAGGCAATTCCCTTGCTTTCCAAGTGTTTCTTAATTGCATTCTTAAGCTGGTATCCACCATGGTCGGCACCTAAAGCGATCATGCCAGCACCTCCTTACCATATTTAGCCTCCCATTATTTAAGAGCGGCGTAAAAATCCTGAATGTTTTTCTCAAGCGAACCATTGAACATGGAGGAACCAATGACAATATCACTGGCGCCATGGCGAACCACTTCGGCTATATTGCCAAGGTTGATGCCGCCGTCCACTTGAATGGAAAAGCCCAGACTTTTTTCTTGTTTGTATTGGTTCAGTTCAGCAATTTTATCCAGCATGCCGGGAATAAATTTCTGTCCGCCAAAGCCCGGTTCAACCGTCATGATTAACACACGGTCCAGCATATGGCCTACATGCTTGATCGTATCGATCGGCGTAGCCGGGTTTAATGCCACACCGGCCTTCATCCCCAGATTTTTGATGGTAGTCAGCGTCCGGTACAAATGAGGACAGGCTTCTCCATGAACGGTTACCGAATCCACCCCGGCATCAGCCAGACGGGCCAGCAGGGAGTCGGCATCGGTCACCATCAGATGGGCATCAAACTCCATTTTTGCCGTAACCGAACGCAGCATTTTTATTTGATCAGGGCCAAACGTAATATTCGGAACAAAATGGCCGTCCATCACATCCAGATGCAGAACAGGCACTGCATGTTGCTCCAGCACCTTGATGTCCTGCTCCAGATTACAGAAATTCGCTCCCAATATCGATGGCGATATTTTTACCGACATCATCTATCTCCTTCTATCCTAGAACGACTTTACCGTACCGGCAATGCATTCTGCAGTCAGGCTGTGACAAGCTAAGAGTTCAGCCGGTTTACCTGAGCTGCCGAAGCAATCGTTAATACCAATCATACGAACTTTGGTCGGATGTTCCTGCGCTAGCAATTCGCATACGGCAGAACCTAAGCCGCCAACTACGCTATGTTCTTCGGCAGTTACCACTTTACCGGTGGCTTTGGCTACTTTGAGCACCAATTCTTTGTCCAACGGCTTAATGGTGCCAATATTGACAACGGTAGCTTCAATACCTTCGGCTTTTAATTGGTCGGCTGCTTCCAGTGCTTTGGCAACCATAATGCCTGTGGCAATAATGGCTACGTCTTTGCCTTCCCGCAACACTTCGCCTTTACCCATTTCAAACTTATAGCTTTCGTCATGGATTGCCGGCGTAGCTGCCCGGCCCAGTCTGATGTATACAGGTCCGTAGTATTCAGCCGCAAAGGAAATGGCCTGCTTAGCTTCGATCGCATCGGCAGGATTCAGCACAACCATGTTGGGAATGCTGCGCATCAGGGAAATATCTTCTACTGCCTGATGGCTGCCACCGTCTTCGCCGACAGTTACGCCGGCATGGGTTGCCGCAATTTTCACGTTCAGTTTCGGATAAGCCACGGAGTTTCTAATTTGCTCAAAAGCACGGCCGGCAGCAAAAATAGCAAAGGTACTGGCAAAAGGAATCTTGCCACAGGTAGCCAGACCGGCAGCCGTTCCAATCATATCCTGCTCGGAAATTCCCATATCAAAGAAGCGTTCCGGGCATGCTTTTTTAAAATCAATGGTTTTCGTAGCTTTTGCCAAGTCGGCGTCAAGGACTACCACCTTAGGGTTTTTGCTAAGTTCTACTAAAGCCTGACCATAGGCTTCTCTTGTTGCGATGCTCATGCTTACAGGCTCCCTTCTAATTCAGCAATTGCTTGATCTCTTTGTTCTTTGTTCGGCGCACTGCCATGCCAGCCGACCTGGTTTTCCATGAAGGAAACACCTTTGCCTTTTACTGTTTTGGCAACAATAACGGTCGGTTTGCCTTTTACCGTTTTAGCCTGATCAATGGCGGCACCGATTTCTTCCGGATTATGGCCATCAATGGAGATGACATTCCAGCCAAAAGCGGCAAATTTATCAGTTACCGGGTTTACGTTCATAACTTCTTCGTTGGTGCCGTCAATCTGCAGGCCGTTATGGTCAACAAATATAGTCAGGTTATCCAGTTTGTAGTGAGCCGAAGACATGGCTGCTTCCCAAATCTGGCCTTCCTGCAGTTCGCCGTCGCCGACAATAGCATAGACATGATAATCTTTTTTATCCAATTTACCGGCAATAGCCATGCCGTTAGCGGCAGACAGGCCTTGTCCCAAAGAACCGGTCGACATATCGACACCGGGAGTTTTCTTCATATCCGGATGGCCCTGTAACGTGGACTCGAATTTTCTTAAGGTCTTGAGGTTTTCCACCGGGAAAAAGCCTCTTTCAGCCAGCACGGCATACAAGCCGGGTGCTGCATGGCCTTTGGACAGGACAAATCTGTCTCTGTCTTCCCATTTAGGTTCATTAGTCCGAATGTTCATTTTCGTAAAATATAACACGGTCAGTATGTCGGTCATCGATAACGATCCGCCCGGATGGCCGGATCCTGCAGCAGCTAACATATCAACGATGTTAATTCTTACTTTAGTGGCTATTTTCTTTAGCTCAGTCGTATTCATCCGCATTCACCTTTCGTTTAAGTATCTCTAGTTCCTGTTGGAAATAGAGTATGCTTCTTACCTCTTATTTATCCACAATTACCGTTGCCGCACAATAGGCATAACGGTAATGCCTGGAATATAGTTATATTATATACTATCTTTCCCGATAAAAAAACAGGGAGAATTAAATTTTTTTCACAAAAAGAAATGACTGTTTACATTTGTAAAAGTCATTCTCCTTTGTTTACAAAGAATTTTTGCTAAAACCAGCAGGAATTACTTTGCCAATTGTTCCTATTCTTCCAGCGGAGCCAACACGACCTTGATCGCTTCGCCTTTTTTAATGGCGTCGTAGGCTTTGTCCCATTCGTTGATTTTAAACTGGTGAGATACCAATTCATGAGCTTTTACGGCACCGATGTTCATCAGATGCAGCGACGGTTCCCAGTCGGCCGGTTTCTGACTGCGGCAGCCCATCACCCGGATTTCCTTCTGAATGATTTTTTCAAAGTCGGTGGAGATTTCCGCTTGCGGGAAAATGCCGACCTGCACGTATTCGCCCTGCTTGCGTAAGAGGTCCAAACCTGTATTTAAGGAAGGCGGTGCACCGGTGCATTCAAACACGATATCAGCACCATAACCATCGGTTAAATCATTAACAATCTGTTTTAAATCCTGGGTCTGGATATCTACCGCCACATCAACGCCCAGGCTCAACCCTTTATCAAGTCTGCTTTTGTCTTTGGACAATCCGGTAATCACGGTTTTGGCGCCATAATGCTTGGCAATCTGGGCCACCAAAAGGCCAATGGGTCCCGGTCCCAAGATGACAGCTACATCGCCGGGTTTTACACTGCTTTTCATCACGGCATGGTGGGCACAGGCTACTGCTTCGGTCATGGAGGCAGCCAGGTAGTCCACATTTTCCGGAAGCATATGTACGCTTTCCTTGCGGGCAATCAGATAGTTGGTGAAGGCACCATGAACCTGTGACCCCAGGCCTTTACGATGACTGCAGAGGTTATAGTCCTGAGACTTGCAATATCTGCACTCGCCGCAAATATGGAAGGTAGTTTCCGAAGTCACGCGGTCACCGACTTTAAATTCCGTTACACCTTCGCCCACTTCCACTACTTCACCAGCAAATTCATGGCCTAAGGTAACAGGAACAGCGACCTTGTACTTTCCTTCATACGTATGCAGGTCAGACCCGCAAATGCCGGCAAATTTAATTTTAATTTTAACCTGATTAGGGCCTACTGCTGGTTCTTCTCTGTCGACAACAATCAAATTGCCATGACCCAATTCTTGTTTTACCAACGCTTTCATGAAATCCCCTCCAATGTCTGTTTATTATGCGCCTTTTGGGCTGGCATCCGTAAATGCCAGCCCAGGAAAGCGCCTGTTAATTCAATTATAAGACTAGATTCTAGTTAAACAAAGCGAATAATTTATAGATCAACCAGTGAATCAAGTTACCGCCTTGGTCAATACTGGAGATAAGATTGGTTCCTTCAGGCATTTTGAAGTGGGCGTCCACAGCCATCTGGGTATGGAACACAGCCACGTCGGTTGCCATGTAGAGCGACATAGCGAGTACAACGGTACCGGCGATAACGGAGTGAATGATGTTGCCTCTGGCAGTACCAACGATGAAGCATACGATGAACGGAATGGTAGCCAAGTCACCGAACGGTAACACTTTATTGCCAGGAAGAATAACAGCCAGCAGAATCGTAATAGGAACCAGAATCAAAGCAGTCGCGATAACGGACGGATGGCCAATTGCAACAGCAGCATCCAGACCGATATACACATCTTTTTCACCGAATTTCTTGCTCAGGAATTCACGGGCCGATTCCGAGATAGGAATAAGACCTTCCATCAGAATTTTAACCATTCTCGGCATCAGGAACATAACAGCGCCCATTGCCACACCGACTTTAACGATTTTGCCAAGATCATAACCAGCCAAACCGCCAAGTACGCAACCTAAGATCAAGCCCATGAAGATCGGTTCGCCGAAAATACCGAAACGTTTTTGGATTGTATCCGGGTCAGCGTGAAGATCTTTAATTCCAGGAATTTTCTGAATAAGCCAAACAAGAGGAATACCGATCGGAGCATAGGAAACGGTGCTGCCTGTCGGAACGGAAATACCGGGTAATTCAAAGTATTCTTCCAGCAACGGAGCTGTCCAGTCAGCAATTTTCAAAACAACAATTTCGAAGATAACTGCTGCAATCAAGGCTTGGGCCAAGCTGCCGCTCAAAGAATAAACAAACGCGCCGCAGAAAGTAAAATGCCAGTAGTTCCAAAGGTCGATATCCATCGTTTTCGTCGTTTTGGTAACCAGCATGATGATGTTTACAACCAAACCTACGGGAATAACCAAAGCTGCTACCGGAGATGCCCAGGCAATACTTGCTGCACCCGGCCAGCCGATATCAATAATATTAAGGCCAATACCGAAACGGTGTACCATGCCTTGCGCTGCCGGAGCCAAATTGGAAACCAGCAGGTCAACCACCATGAAAATACCTGTAAAACCAACACCAATAATAAGACCTGAACGGAACGATCTGCCGGGAGTCTGACCGAACAGCATACCCAGGAAGAAAACGGCTACCGGTAAGATTACCGTCGGGCCTAGGCCCAAAAATGCCTGAAACATAGGAATTAAATTTTCCACTGCAATCCCTCCATACTATTTACTCTTTATATTATTTTTTTAGTTCATCGAGAATTTGCGCTTTAACAGCATCCAGACCAATACCAGTTAAAAAAGCTCTGGCATTAATAACCGGGAACGGGAATTCCTGTTTAACGATTGTAGTAGTTACCAAAAGTGATGCGCGTTCTACATAACCGGGGACTTCGGTAATTTTGCACTGTACCACTTCCACGTCCAGTTTGTTTTCTTTCGCGATTTTACCCACTGCTTCAGATACAACGGTCGAGGTTGCAATCCCAGTGCCACAAGCTACCAATACAACTTTTCTAGCCATTATTATTCACCTCCTTCCAAGCCAAGTTTTGCACTGACCAGTTCTCTAATTACTGTTTTGGAAGCTGCGGTTGCTAGTGTAGTCAGTGCGCTTTCATCCTGAAAAATTTGCATCAATTTCTGCAGCAGTTCAAGCTGAGCATGGCTTTCTTTCATCGCCAGCATGAACACCACTTTTACCGGGACAGTACTTTCTTCCTCTCCCATGATGCCGAAATTGACTTCCTCTTTCAAGACGCCTACGCTAATGGCAGCTTGATTGACATGTTCAATGTCCGTATGGGGTATGGCTACACCCACACTGGATGTCGGCAATCCGGTGGCAAAATTGTTTTCTCTGTCTTTGATTGCCTGTTTATAACTTTCTTTTACCATACCCTGTTCACACAGGTTGGCTGCCATACATTCCAATACTTCCATATTAGTTTTGGCTTCTATGCCGGTAAGTATCAATGTTTCGGTAAAATTAATCTTGCTCATTCAGTAAGACCTCCCTAAATTCCTGTACACTTTGCAGCTTTTCCAATTGTGCTACAAGTTCATCGTTTTTAAATGTATTGTATAAATAGCGCACACCGTCTTTGCCATTGATGTCGAGAGCCAGGAGACAGATAATGGATACCTGGCTTTCCTCGTCCCAGACAATCGGTTCCGGCATTTTGGCTATCACAACAACAGAATGATTCACATAGCTGCTATCAGCATGGGGCAGGGCGACCTTTTGATTGATGACATAGCTGCCCATGCTTTCACGTTCCAGCACGGCTTCATAATAGCCGGGCTTCACGTAGCCTTCTTTGATAATGCTGTCGCAGAGAACCTTCAAAAGCTCCTGTTTGGTCTTAATAGCAGGCATCATCACAATCTTAGCTTCACGAACCACGTTGGGAATCAGGTTGTGGTAGCCGCTGATCAGGCTGAATTTGCTGCCATGATCCAGCAGATTGATGATTTGCTCTTTGCCGTTGACATTCAGCAGATCCTCCATCGACACATAAGGAATACCATAATATTTGGGATCGATGCTGCCAATAATGGCCACAATTTCGTACTGGTTCATCGTTTCCTGAATCTGCTTGTACAGGTCCCTTTTGCCGATAACTCCCATATGAATAATGGCTACGTCTTTCAGTTTGTCCCCCAGCATCTTTTTTAATAAACGGCTGCAGTGGATTGCCATTCCCTCCCCGGTTAAGCACAGGGATATAATAGCTTTCTGACGCTTCGGCAGGTTTTGGTTCACCCGGGTTTTCTTAAACGTGTAGTTCAGAGTTTCTATGGCGTATACGACATCCCGCAATGTGGAGCCGGGCAGCAGGCTGCGCCGGATGGCCTCAATGACCATAACGGTGTCCACCCGGTCGATCGTCTCAACCGGAATGCCGGTGCGCTCGTAAATAATCTCACCAAAGGTGAGGAGCGAGCCCATATCCACCAGCAACAACACGCCTTTTCCCTCATCGGCGGCATGCACCACCGAAACCATACGTTCAAGCACTTCATGGGGATTTTCTTCCAGATTCATGACTACAGCCTTACCATGGTTGACATTGAGCAGCTTATTGGCGATTTCCACCATACCGCTGCCGGCATTGCCATGAGTGACCACCAAAACAGCGACCTTGGCCTCGTCTTCTTCCTTGTTGCCATGCAGATAAAGCGCGATAAACCCGACTTCATCCTCCGGCAATTCCAGGCCGTAATACTTCTTAATATAGTCCACCATGGCCAAAGCCACGGTATATTCTTCACTGCACTTTACCTTGATGTCTTCCAGATTCGGATTGACAATTTCCCTGCCTTGTTTCAGCCGGTTGAAGGTGGCATTCAGATGAATCGCCAGGCAATAGAAGATGGAGGCATCCATTTTACCCAGCGCCGCTTCGGCAATCTTCAGGAGTTCTTCCACCAGGGCAATTGTCTCGGTTCCGACTACCTTGGCCACCTCATCGTGCGAAATCGGCGACAAACTGCCTTTTACGTGCTTGATAACCGTTTGCAGCTTCTTTTCAATCTGGCTGCCCAGCACACGGCTGATTTCATGGGTGGTTAAGCCTTGCTCCAAGTACTCGGTATACGTCTTTTCGATATAACCGTAAAATTCTTTGGAAAAACTATAAATGTCATTTTCGATATTATTTGAAATATGATGCCGTTCCGGACTAAACCTAAAATCCTGCCAAATCAGCGTGTCAATTTCCTGACGTTTGCTGTTGATTTTCATAAGTCCCTTTTTGACATGAACATTTAAGTCCCGGACATCAATATTGACGCATTCATCCTTTTCCATGACAAAGGCCAGAAAACTTTTGGCGCAAATTACCTGAATATCACTCTTAAGCTGACCAATATTCCCCAGACATTCATAAAGCAAAAATGATTTTATCACATCCATGGATACGTGAATCGGCGCATTCATCCGCGTGGATTCGTAACCAAAGAAGGTCTTGATCAGTTTCAGGCGTTCATTCAGCGGCCGTTCTCTAAGCGACGGCATTTCAATAATCATCGGAATCCGCCGTTTAAAAGTTGCCAATAGCGAAGTTTCAACATTTTCCGTTGTGGCGGCAATAAGCTGCACTTGCACTTCACGGACAAACTCCGATTCGCCTAACCGGCGGAACCGCCCTTTGTCCATCAGATGGAACAGCATCTCCTGGCCTTCCGAGGTCAGCCGGTGGACTTCATCAAGAAACAAAATACCGCCGTGGGCCTGTTCCACCAAACCCTTGCGATCACTGACCGCACCGGTGTACGCCCCTTTCACGCTGCCGAACAGGTGTGAAATCAAAAGCTGTCCGTTATCGGCATAGTCGGCGCAGTTAAAGACAATAAACGGGGCTTCCGGCGGCAAGCGCTTGCTTTCCACCGCAAATTTGTACATAGCTTCCGCCATTTCACTTTTCCCTACCCCGGTTTCGCCTAGGATCAGACAATGCAATCCATTGGGCGGATACAGCATCGACGCTTTCGCCTGCTGAATCTGCATTTCCAGACTGCCACTGGCGCCTACCAGATTGCTGAAAGCCATATAGTGGCCTCCATCCGCTTCCGGTACGACCTTCGAAGCCTTTTCCAGGGAAGTGCCCGTATTGTCGGCAACCCGCTGAACCGGCGCACGCTCTTCCACTTCTTCCAGATATTTATCCAGCAAATAGCGTGAAACCTGATACCCTTCTTTTTTCAAAGTCTGAGCCAGCTCACGGTAAGCCATCTGTCTGTTGCCGGCCAATAGATTGCTGATTGCCTCACAGATATACGTTTTTTTACGTTCCCGTGAGTCGGCAATATTCAAGTCTTTACGCAACAGTGTCACATATTCGCGGCTTACAGCCAGCTTGTCGCTCAGCTCCATATCGGTAAAGGGTTCTTTGCGGTTCTCTTGCAGTATGATATCGCGGAGTTTATCTTTCACTTCCAGCCCTCCTGCCTATTATATCTGCAATAAACGTGCCAACATTTTGCTAAAATTGTTACTATACAAGTAAAATCCAGCATATCCAGGCATTATTCTTTTAAAATTTGTAACTGAACTTACAAATTTAATATTTATCATTTACCATTTTTGCAGATTTAATTACAGTTTTTTAATTTTCTTTTTGATTTTTACTATTTTTAAACACTCCAGTAACATCTGTAAAAAGTTTAAAAATAGTAAATCCTTTTACCAACTACTATACTCCCCTGCCAATTAATTTCCTGCTTATTGAAATTAAGGAAACAGTTAGTTTTAAAAAAAGTAACCCTTCCGCTGGCATCAGTTAAAAAAAGGTAATATAAAAGCAACCCTGCTTACGCAGGGTTGCCTGTTCACCATATTTACAAATTCACGTTTTCCAATAACTGTTGCAGCACTTGATACTTGGCGTTCTGGTAAATTTGATTAAAATCGACAATATACCATTCGCCGTTTACTTTTTCCAGACCCACCGGTTTCACAGTAATCCTAAGTGTTCCCTGTTCTTGCAGTGTGGCGACCACAACGGCATAGTTACCTTGGGCTGCCGCCTGTTTAATCGAAAGCAGGTTTGATTTTTTAATCTGACTTAAATCACCGTTATCGGAAATAAACTGTTTTACCGCCTGGGCGCTGCTTTTGGAAGAAGAAGAGACATATAGTCCTGCCTCGTCGATTTTATTAGCTTTGGCCAGGCTATAGAAGGTATCCACAACCCCTGTTGCCGACAGTCCGCTTTCCCGTTTCAGGTTTGAGCTTCCGCCGCCGCAACCAGCCAGGGCAAACATAAACAAAACCAACGCGCAAACGGCCAATGCTCTTGCTTTGGTATGCATGGTTTTCATCTTCGTTCTAACATCCTCTCTATGAAATAGCAGTTTAGGTTACATAACATAGTATATCATGTCTGTTCCGGTTCGTCATTTACACTTTATGGATGTTAGGGCGTGTCTAAAAACTATCCGAAACGCCCCCTGACGGTGATTTTTGCACTATACTTCGTTAACATTTTTTGCAATAGGGTCCACTATTCCTTCAAAATGTTGCCTTGTCTACCGCAAAAAGCACTCGCCATGGAACATTCCGTTAATTCTCAGACACGCCTGGCAGAAAACTGCCGGCTATACCAAATTCACCTTATATTCCCTCAGCCAGGCATCTATCTGGATCAGATAGGCAAAAATCTGCGGTCCGGCCATCAACTGACCAAACCAGGGCGTATTAAATACAACATCGCCTTCTTCTTCCATCATCTGCCGGATTTTTTGCTCATTGACCAGATAGCGCAGATCGGAGGACGGCGTATCCAGGATTTCCCGGACACGATTTCTTACGGCCTGTAAATAGGATGGATTATGTGTCTTGGGATAGGGGCTCTTTTTCCGCCACAGAATATCTTCCGGCAAAAGTCCGGTGAGCGCCTGCCGCAGCAGCCCTTTTTCGCGGTCTTTATAATTTTTCATTTCCCAAGGCACATTCCACACGTATTCCACAATCCGGTGATCACAAAACGGCACCCGCACCTCCAAGCCGAAAGCCATGCTCATCCGGTCCTTCCTATCCAGCAGGGTAGGCATCCAACGGGTTAGACTCAAATAGAAAATTTCCCGCATCCGGGCGGCGTAGCTGTCTTCACCGGGCAGCCGGGGTACTTCCTGCAGCGCTTCATGATATCGCTCCGCCACATACTGCAGCGGTTTTAAGTTGGCCGTAACCGAGGGAGACAGCCATTCCAGACGGATTTCCGGCTTCATCGACCAGGGAAAAGTATCGGCCGAGATCATATCTTCCCGGCGAAACCAGGGATAGCCGCCGAACACTTCGTCGGCGCACTCACCTGATAGCGCCACGGTGGCGCCTTTTTTAATTTCCCGACAGAACAGATATAAAGAAGTATCCACATCCGCCATGCCCGGCAAATCACGGGCAATCGCCGCCCGCGGCAGGCTGCCGGCCAGCTCTGGCGTATCCAGCAGAATATTATGGTGCACCGTACCCAGCTCTTCCACCATGCGCAGCACCCATGGGGCATCGGCATTAGGCTGGAAACTGCTGGCCTTGAAATACTTGTCGTTATCCAGGTAATCCACCGAATAGGTATGCAGCCGACCAAGTCCCGCCGCTTTGTAATGATCGGCTGCCAAGGCGGTGAGCGCGCTGGAATCCAGTCCGCCCGACAGCAAGGTGCAAACCGGCACGTCGGCCACTAATTGGCGCTTTACCGTATCGGCCAATAGTTCTCGCACAGTACGGACGGTACTATCGAAATCTTCCTCATGGTCGTGGCTTTGCAAGGACCAGTAAGCCCGGATCTTGGCACCGGCATGGTTATACGCCAGGCAATGCCCCGGCTTCAACTCACGGATGCCTTTAAATACGCCGTGTCCCGGTGTACGGGCCGGTCCGATAAACAAGATCTCGGCTAAACCCTCCGCATCCACTTCCGGCTTGATCAGTGGATTGGCCAGCAGTGCCTTAATTTCAGAACCGAACAATAAACCGCTGCGACGCACGCTATAAAACAACGGCTTGACACCAATACGGTCCCGGGCCAGAAATAACTCCTGATTTTCCTCATCCCAAACGCCAAAGGCAAAAATCCCGTTCAGCTTTTCGGTGCAGGCAGGCCCCCATTCCATATAGGCCGTCAACAGCACCTCGGTATCGCAATTGGTGGTAAATAGATATCCTCTGGACTCCAGCTCCTGACGCAATTCCGGTGTATTATAGAGCTCCCCGTTATACGTAATCGTAAAGGTACGCTTGCCACGCTTGCGTGTCATTGGCTGCGCACCATTTTCCGGGTCTACCACACTCAGACGGCGGTGTCCCAGAGCCACATGATTGCGGATGTAGGTCCCTGAAGCATCAGGGCCACGGGCTTCCATTGTTTTTACCATGGCCGATAATGTATGCTGTTCTTCCGCTAAATTTCTCTCCCAATCAATCCATCCGGCAATACCACACACGACTATCATCTCCTTGGACTATCAATATATAAAAAAAGATAGATGTCTTCTTATCCTGACACTAGTACTCTGTGCCACCTAAACACCTGGATAATCCTGCACTCTTTTTTCACCCTGCTTCGTTGTCGTCGCCTTACATATGTCCGATATGCGCGGCTCCTCCGCCTCGGAAGACAAAAAAATCCTTGCAACCTTCTCAAGGAAACCACTGATTTATTCACGCTGCACATCCTGACCGATCTTTTTTCGGCTGGCTGCGTCAGCAAAACCTTGAAATAGGGACTGCTATTCCTGCGGTTTTTACTTCCTTGTCAGCCGAAAAAATCTCTCGCCAGGCCGGCAGGCTCATTAAATCAGCGGTTCCCTAATGATGTAAGTGACCCAGAGTATTAGCAAGCTGCGCCTCCGGCTACAGGATAATATATGTCGGCCTCCTTTTTTTTGACACTCCCGCCACAGCACAGCAAACCGGCCGGGCGCAAGCCTCTCCTTCGTCTCCGAAAGTAAAGTATTGTAAAATATTGTGATGCCCGTCACAGTTAGAAACTATTCCCCGGCGGTATACTATAGGTAGATAAAATACCACAGCGACAAATCGCAAGGAGTGATTGCATTGGATAAAAAGTTCATTAAAAACATCGAGTTTGCCACCGCCCTGACCTTGAGCGATCTGGTCCAGTACCAGCCAGGACAGGTAATCAGCCTGACGCTGGTACAAAATCCAACAACCAGCATTACCGTATTCGCCTTTGCCCAGGGAGAAGGGGTAAGTACCCATTCAGCACCTGGCGATGCTATGGTATACCTGCTCGACGGCCAGGCAGAAATCACTATCGGCACAGACAAACACTTGGTAAAAGCCGGTGAAACCATCGTGATGCCGGCCAATGTTCCTCACGGTCTGGAAGCGGTCGAAGCTTTTAAAATGCTTTTAATCGTAATTAAATAATCGCCCGGCAAACAACAGTCTTCTTTCGTCAAGAAAGGCTGTTGTTTTTTATTTTATAGCCGCCATTGGGTTTGATACTGCCAGCAACGACATATACTAATGATATGGCCTTTTATCCGAGCATTTTCCGGAGATTGATTATTGATAAAAAACAATACTATGTTATAATAATAATATGAATATTTTTCCAACATCATATGTCGGGTGATTCTGCCGCTTACCGGCGGCAGTGAGCTATATAACCCTATGTAAACAAAGAAAGGATGGTCTATACAATGCCAAATTTTGCAAACCCCTTTCAGGGAAACGTAAACCGGAAATTGACTAAAGAAGAGCTGATTCAAGCCATTCGCCTGGATATCGCCGGTGAATTGGAAGCGATCTACATCTATGATGCTCATGTGCAGGCAACAGACGATCCTGTGGCAAAAGAAGTCATTGGCGATATCCGTGACGAGGAAAAAGCTCATGTCGGAGAATTGATGGCGTTACTCCGTTATTTGGACCCGGAAGAAGCTGAGCATTTTGCTTCCGGCGAAGCGGAAGTAAAGGAAATGCTGGAAGATCTGGGTATCGGCGGTTCCGAAAAAGTGGAAAAAATAACAACTGCCCACACTACCGTTGGCAGTCTGATTCAAAAATAGTCAGGAGGTATAGAACATGGAGTTTTTATTACGGGATGATGCTCCTTTCTCCGAACAGCAATGGGAAAAAATTGATAGTCTTGTCGTGAACACCGCTCGCCAGGTACTGACGGGCCGGAAATTCATCCATATTTACGGGCCGTTGGGCGCCGGTGCGCAAAGCGTACATATTGACGACTACGGTTCAGTCGGCCAAGGCGATGCCGATTTCTTCGGCGACAGCGACGATACGGATGTGATAAAAACCCAGGGCAGAAGGTTCCTGGAAATTCCCTTGCTTTACAAGGACTTTTCCATTCCCTGGCGTGATGTGGAGCAAAGCAAGCAAACAGGACTTCCCCTCGATGTGGCAACAGCCGCCGGTGCCGCCGCTGTTTGCGCCAGAAAGGAAGACGAATTGATCTTCCTGGGCAATAAAGAACTTGGCTACGAAGGCCTTGCTACAGCAGCCGGCGTGAATACACTGACCAAAAAAGACTGGAAAGTCGGCGAAAATGCTTTTTCCGATATTGCCGAAGCGCTGGAACTGCTTGCTGGGAAAGGCTTTGTCGGCAAGTTTGCTTTAACGCTGAGTCCCGATTTATACCGCCAACTACAACGGCTGCAGCCGAATACGGGCTTACTGGAAATTGCCCGCGTAAGAGAACTGCTGGACGGTCAGGTATACCAGACTCCGGCCCTGGGCAACAATAAAGCCGTACTGGTTTGCGCCGAACCGCAAAACCTGGACTTGGTCATTGGCCAGGACCTGATTACCGGTTATCTGGGACCAGAAAAACTGAATCACACACTGCGTGTTTTGGAAACCGTTCTTCTTAGAATCAAACGCAAAGACGCGATTGTCGTTTTTGAATAAGTCATGGCCCTTGCGCTCTTCGTGAGCAGCAAGGGCCATTTATTTTGCTACAGCCACAGTAATAGGCTGTAGCAAAATATTTTTTATTATAATAGCCTGTATGTGTGGAAACTAGCTTGTCGTCCCTTTGTCATTGCCACAAAGGGACCCAAAAGCTAGGCCTGCCTTCCAAAAAACTTAAGAAAAGACTTGGCTTGTGTCGAATCCCTAAGGACGTAGACAGAAGCCTTAGTCGTTCTTACTTATGATCAGAAGGTCTATGCTTTCTGATCATGTGAAAAATTGCCGGCTTACTAAAATCCGTAAACTCGCTTCGCTCAAACAAATACCCAAAGGGCACAGCGCGGATTTCTTAACGTAAGCCGGCAATTTTTCATCCTTCGGAACGTATTTTTCCGGAAAAGGCCGAACAGGGAACCAAAACAAAGCTATTACGATTCTCTTAATACGGCGGCCTCTTTACTACTCCCGCCATGACCTATTTCTACCACCGGATCTCCTCCGCCCAGGAAAGCTCATCATGTCTGCCGTTTAACGGCAATTGCCGCCGCTATCGCCGCTCCAACGCCGGAGCCATCTTTGGACAGTCTCACCTGTACCTGTTTTGCCTTTTCCTGCAGTACCCCATCAATCACCCGGCGAATCTCCTTGGCGTATCCCGGCAGTTTTTCATATAGCGAGCCATCGATAGCAATGGTATGGTTTTGTTCCAACCGGGGATCAATGTGCTTAAGAATACCGATATACGTCGCCCCTACCAGCCGGGCCGACCGGACGGCAATCACACCGGCCACTTTGACCATAGCCAGGCGGTCTTCCTGGGAAGAAACCGTAAGCTTCAGCTTTTTCTCCAGCCAACCGGCCACCTCTGCCAAATCAGCATTCCGGTCGCCGAGTAAAAGCGAGATATCCTGGCTGGAAATGCTGCCCTGTTGCTCCAGTATTTCCTCCGCTGCTTGCCGGCAAGCGGCAAACAGCCCCTCTGGCAGCAAATGGCGGGTGATAATCCGCAGCAGAGTGCCCAAATAGCAGCCTGCAACCATCTTTTCCAGCCGCATTGTACCTGGCTGCTCACTTGCCCGGTCAAGCTCATCATCATAGCAGGTCGTCTCCATAGCATCAAAAAAACCTGATTCCATATTAATAATCATTGGCGGCCACTCAGGCATCTGCGTCTCAAGATAAGCCGTATTATGTCCCGTACCACAGATCGAACCGATATCGGCATAGGGATCGCCATAAGCGGCGGTCAGCAGCGTTCCTACCGTATCGTTCGTAATTGCCTGCGGCTTTACAGCAGGCAAGCCGCGCCTTACCAGCGCTTCGGTAAGCAGGGTATTGATATCAACCCCCTTTACACCGGTGACATTAATTTCTTTTCCCCAGTGGAGCAAGGTCGCTTTATTTATAGCGGTCTGGGCACAGGCAAAGGAAAACGTGTGTCCCAAAGAGTAGGCACTCTCCGGTCCGGCTATACCGGCAATATGATCGGCAATAAAATCAAACAGTACTTCACCGGACACTCTGCTATACAGATAGTCATACTGTCCCTGCTCGTCTTTGAGTTGTTTAATCCTCTGCTCCCGTACTATAAAATTTCCGTCCTGTAATAAATCCACCAGCAATACTCTTATGTTGGTGCCACCAAAATCCAAGGCCAAAAAGGTACCGGACTCGGTTCCTGCCGGTGTTGTGATAAAAGACGGCAGCATTTTCAAAGAACTTTTGCCACCGGCCAGGCCTTTTACCATTTCCCGGCGGAAGTTCTCCGCTATCTTTTCTATTTGTTCATCCGATATTGTCATTTGTTCCGTTATTTTGTCCAGCGCTTTTTGCAATACGTTCATAAGTCTCCTCCTAATCAATAGAGTTTCATAACTATTTAAATGCAAATTCTATGCCATAAAACACTAATTAGCAGGTAAAAGACCGTAAGTCGGGCTTTGCCGGCACTTCTATTTTTAAGTGTGTAAATATATTGCCGCCCCATCTTCCTGTAAATGCATTTCTGTGTAAAAAGACCCTGTATAGTTTACTTCTATACAGGGTCGAAAAAACTTTTAGTTTCCGTTGCTTCCGCCTCCTTGCTTTTACGCTACAAGGGGTTACGATTCAGTAATCACGCCACCGTTAACGTGCAATACCTGGCCGGAAACAAAGCAGGAATCCTGAGAAGCCAGATAGACATAGGCCGGGGCCAGTTCAAAGGGCTGGCCGGGACGCTTCATCGGGGTATCGGTGCCAAACGTGGCAATATAACCGGCCGGCCAGCTTGCCGGTTGCAAAGGAGTCCAGATTGGTCCCGGGGCCACGGCATTCACCCGGATTCCCTGGCCTACCAGGGAAAGTGACAGGGATCGCGTAAAACTCACGATAGCCCCTTTGGTCGACGAATAATCAATTAAATACCGGTTCCCCTCATATGCCGTAACCGAGGCGGTATTAATGATGGAACTGCCGGAACCTAAATAAGGTAAAGCGGCTTTGGTCATATAAAAAAAAGAAAATATATTGGTACGGAACGTGTCCTCCAACTGCCTTGCCGAAATATCCATGATGCTGCACTGAGGGAACTGCACCCCGTGGTTGTTGACAAGTACATCCAGCTTGCCAAAACACTGCATTGTCTGTTCCACCACATAACCGGCAAAAGGCTCCTCTCGCATATCACCGGCAAGCAGCAGGCACTCTCCGTCCAATTCTTCAATCCGCCTTGCCGTATCATTGGCGTCGCGCTGCTCATTCAAGTATACAATGGCAATCGCTGCCCCTTCTTTAGCAAAAGCAATGGCAACAGCACGTCCAATACCGCTGTCGCCACCTGTTATAATTGCAACTTTTCCTTTTAGTTTGTCACTGCCCCGGTAATCCGGATTTTCCGAGATAGGCGGCGGCTCCATAATATATTCCAATCCCGGCTGCCGTTCCTGATGCTGTGGTGGAAATGAAATAGGCTGCTCCTCACATTTCTTCACTTTATCATAATAGGGATATTTAGGATACATAATAATTCTCCCTTGCCCGTTTTATATATCCTATTCCATCTTTTCTTTTTATGTAACCTGCGCTTATCATATAAAGCGTACAGCACACACTCCCGCCATCAATTGCACTTCTTCCAATAATTTGTTAGTGTCGTAGCCCCTGGGCACTAAGGCATTTAATTTTAGAACAAGCTGAACATCGCCATGTTCCTTAAGCGGGATCTTCGATTCGCAAAGCGAAACTTCAATTTCCCTCTCACTCAGAGCACTTATAATTTGACCGATGACCGCCTTATCGCTAAGATCAACAGCCATTTGAACATATTTAGGCAAAAAAATCTGCAGAAACTTGGTTAGTACTTCCAAGCCCAGCAATACCAGGATGGTGGCAACCAAGCCCAATAAATACATTCCTGCACCAACCGCCAGGCCAATGCCGGAGGTGGTCCATAATCCCGCAGCCGTAGTAAGGCCCCGGACCGAATGGCGTTGAATAATAATAGTCCCTACGCCTAGAAATCCAATTCCACTGACCACTTGCGCAGCAATTCTACTGGGATCCAGTGCTATCCCTTGCTCAGAAAGGATATCATTAAACGCATATTTTGATATGATCATGATTAAAGCACTGCCAACAGCCACTAAAAAGTGAGTTCGTAGTCCGGCTTCTTTCCTTTTGCTTTTACGCTCAAAACCTATTATTGCGCCAAAGATTCCTGCCAATAACAGCCGTAAAATCAAATGCCCTTCCATGTCACTCAACCTTCTTCCCTGCAGTATATTTAGTTACTTAAATGAAAGTCAACCATGTATTCATTATATAGATCCTCTAAAAATTTGTATATAGATAAAAACACACTTTACCATTTGCCAATACCGGCTTTTGCCTGCGATCCTCACAGTCACGTTATTACTCGAAGTCAGTGCCAGTCAT
Organism: Propionispora vibrioides; assembly: GCF_900110485.1. Lineage (NCBI taxonomy): Bacteria > Bacillati > Bacillota > Negativicutes > Selenomonadales > Sporomusaceae > Propionispora > Propionispora vibrioides. Next base: position 54,498 of record NZ_FODY01000012.1, read on the forward strand.
AGCGGACAGCGGCTTCACAAAAATGTTATTCAAAATATTGCCGAAAATAAAATACATTCTGTCTTACTGTCCTTTTCTTCTATTAAATGAACTGGGCGAAACTCCCGTACGTTTCTTAAACAGCTTGCTAAAATAGTACGGATCGGCATAGCCGACACAGGCGGCAATCTCCGCAACGGAGCAACGGGTCGTGCATAACAACTCCCGGGCACGACCGATCCGCTGCTGAATCAGATATTCAGTAGGGCCTATACCGGTATGCCGCTGAAACAAATACGTAAACTGCTTGTTATTTAATCCGTATTGCGCAGCAATTTGCGATATGGTAAGCGGCTCCATATAATACATATTCATATAGGTTACCGCTTTTTCCACCATCTCCCGCCCGCTCTCGCGGCTTTGGTTATTCGCACTCAACAGTATCTCACTCATCATTTCCAAAAACAGCACTTTAACCCGTAAAGCCAGGAAAGGCTCCGACGTGGCACAATGTTTATGTAAACGGTGCAACAAATCATTGATCCGGGTGTTGCTGCCTGTCTCCAACTCAAAATGAGCTTGTCCATAAGAAACTTTGTCGATTATCTGATCATCGGCCTGATAATGAAGCACCATAAAATCCCACTCCGAATCTCCCAACACCTCTTTATCCAGCGACATATTCGGGCCGGCATGAAAAATCTTACCGTACTCCATTTCATAAGGAACACCGTCAAAAAACATGCGCGCTCTTCCACGCAGGGGAAAAACAAATCCCGAGAAGGGTGGCGTGTACACACCGAAGCATTTCCTGCCAGGAGGCACAGTAACCCTAACCACATCAATTATGCTGATATTTACTTTGGCATAATACTGTGCCATTTCTGAAATATCCACACTCATCTTTGTAAAGGCCTCCTTTATTGCAAGATATATGCCTCTATTGTAATATGATCGATATTGATAATCAATATCGATCATATTTTTTGTAGTTGTTTCGCTGTAACATCTGACTGTATCTTATACTACCTTGGCAATTACTCATCCCCCACTCTCACCGGAAAAAAATCCATGTTACAGAAGAAATATCTCCATTTACTCCTGTACCTTAACTTTGGTATGCTATTGGATGCCATACTTAATTGATATTGATTATCATTTATATTTTCAGCAACAATTCCTACGGGAAAGTACAGACAGAGGAGAGGAGTCAACTATATGCGCAAGAAAAAACTATCGGCTACCCAGAAACGGCTGCTTTGCGCCTTTATCGGCAGCAGTTTGTTCTGGCATACGCCTGTTTTAGGCTATGGGGAGGAAAGCCCGGAGGCCGTTCCGGCTACCGGGCACACAACAGAAGAAAAAGTCGCCAAAGATTCTGGTCAATATGAATTCAATTTAGAAGGTATCGAGGTTACGGCTAAACGCCTGCGTACCACTTCCCCCATTTACGCCGGCGGTCAGGTAGCCCGGGAAAGCAACTTAGGTGTACTGGGCAACAGGGATTTTATGGACACTCCCTTCAGTATCACCAGCTACACCTCGCAGGCCATCGAAGACCGTCAGGCCAGCACATTGCAGGATATTTTACGGAGTGATTCTTCTGTTCGCTTCGGCACCTCCGACGGACATATAATGGAGAATTTCACTATTCGCGGTTTGACGGTAAACAACGAATACATTTACTTTAACGGCATGGCGGGCCTGGCGCCGCAAGGGCGAGTGCCGCTTGAATTTGTTGACCGGGTGGAAGTTTTAAAAGGCCCTGCCGCCTTGCTTTACGGCGGCGTCAATGCCTCGGTCGGCGGCGCCATAAACCTGGTTCCCAAACGCGCTGCCGAGGAGGATTTCACCACCCTTACCACCGACTATACCTCTCAGACTCAATTAGGCGGCCACATTGATATCAGCCGTCGGTTCGGTGAAGATAAAGAACTGGGCGTCCGTTTCAACGGCGTATATAAAGACGGTGAAACGGAAATCGACGACCAGTCGAAAAAGCGCCTCCTTGGCTCTCTGGCTATCGACTATACCAAGGATAAATGGCGTACTACGCTGGACGCCTACGGTTCCCAGGAAAGCTATGACAATGGCTCGGTATCGATGTACAATTTTTATCAAAATTCCACGACTAAACAATATAGCTATTCCGACGCACCGGACGGTTCAACCAATCTGCTGAAGGGTGCCTATGGCACCCTTCGCAACAATGCCTTTTTATTTAAGACCGAATACGATTTGCAGGACAATATAACAGCTTACGCCAGTATCGGCAAGCTAGCCAGCACTTCCACCGGCTACATTACCGGTAACCATATCCGTAGCCTGAAAAGTGATGGAACAGCTACCATCAACTTATATAACCAATACCTCTGGACCGATACCACCTCCGCCGATTTCAGCATACGGGCCAACTATCAGACCGGCTCGGTCAAGCATCAGCTTAATTTGGGTTATAACCAAACCGATACCGATTCCGCATCAACGTATAACTCCATAACCGGTATTCAAACAAATCTTTATAATCCTACGTCTCTTGCATCCTATTACTCATTACTTTCTACTCCATCCCGTCCTAATAAAACCAGCGAAACCAATCTTTCCAGTTTATTCTTCGGTGATACACTGTCTTTTGACAAAGCTAAGACTGAACTGACTTTAGGGCTTCGGAAACAAAACGTGGAAACCTATTCCTATGCGCTTAATACCGGAGCACTAACTTCCTCATATGAGTCGGATGCTACCACACCGGTTATCGGGTTAGTCGTTAAACCTTGGGGAGACTCCGTATCCCTTTACGCCAATTATATTGAAGCACTCTCACCTGGCACAGTTGTTTCTAACACTAGTTATTCTAATTATGGCCAAGTACTGGCCCCCTACCGAACCAAACAACAGGAAGTCGGTGTTAAATGGGATCAAGGCAAATTTGCCAACACACTGGCCTTCTTCCAGATTAATAAACCAAATAGCCTGGTGGAAAACTCCGTACAGTCCTATGACGGTGAACAAAGGCATGAAGGAGTTGAATGGAACACCTTTGGCAACGTCTCCGAGCATGTGCGGCTTTTAGGTGGTATTACTTACCTTGACGCCAAAGTAACCCGTGCTGCCTCTAACCAGGGCAAGGTTCCCTATGGCACACCCAGATGGCTGATGAATGCCGGCGCCGAGTGGGATACGCCGTGGAACCGTGATCTAACACTGTCCCTATTGGCAGTCTATACCGGCACACAATACGCCGACAGCGGTAATACCGTCAAACTCCCCAGTTCGGTCCGCTTCGACCTGGGCGCCCGTTACAAAACCACAGTCGACCACACACCGGTCACCTTCCGGGCCAATGTAGAGAATATCTTCAATAAGCATTATTGGTCTGGCGCCTTTTCCGATGGTTATGTAACACTAGGCGGCCCTCGTACCTTTAAGTTATCGGCCACCTGGAACCTGTAACTATGACTAAGCCGGTAATAAACTCCCTGCACCTGCTGGCCCGCAAGCTTAAACTCCGGCTCGCAGGGCAGGATAAAACCACCCAAACCGTATTGCGTATACTGGCAGCTCTGGCCGGCGGCTATACCCTGCTGCTCAGCACCACTATGGCCTTGGTGCTGCTGCTGCCTTTGCCTAAAGCCGATGCGTTGTTTTTCACTTCTTTGCTGCCTGCCATACTCTATCCGGCTTTGCTTATCTGGACCTTTTCCGGCGCTACCGCCCAGTTTATCTGGCACAGACTGCTGTGCGCCACACTGGGCTGCACGATTCTTATTATCATCGCCGTCTGGCTGCGCTGAAGGAGGCCTACTATGACATCACTAAAAGCAAACTCACTGTTCCGGCAGGGCATGAGCGAATTTCATACCTGGTTCGGCCTGGTCTTCGGCTGGCTGCTGTTCGTCATCTTTCTGACCGGCACGCTCTCGATCTTTGCCCAGGAACTGACTTATTGGATGGAGCCTGAAATCAGGCAGGCTCCGGCCACGCCGCTCCAAAGCGTGGCTTCGGCCGACAAAACACTCCGGCAGCTTGCCCCAACCGCCGATATGTGGATGCTCGAACTGCCGCAAAAACGCCACCCTGATTTAGAAGTAGTCTGGCGAAAGGGCAACACCCAGTTGGAACGGCATCTTGATCCGGGCACAGGACGGATTCTGCCGGTTAGAAACACCGAAGGCGGCGAATTTTTCGCCCACTTCCATTATGAACTGCACAGCGGCAAGGCCGGCCTGTGGCTGGTCAGTTTAGCCTCCGCGGTCATGCTGGCCGCTTTGGTATCGGGCATCGTGATCCGCAAGCAGGTTTTTAAAGAATTTTTTGCCTTTCACTGGCGAAAAAACTGGTTCAGCGCCCATACTATGACCGGCGTTCTGACGCTGCCCTTCGTGGCTCTGATCACCTATACCGGCCTGACCATTGTCCTTTTTCTGCTACTGCCTGTCCCGCAAGTGTTATATGGTAGTGCCTGGAAAGGTCCGGCGCTCATTGCATCGCAGAACTTTGACCGTCCCCCGGTCAAACAGCCGGGCACACTCATTTCCTTAACTTCTCTGTTGCCCCAGGCCGAACAGGAATTGGGTCAGGGCAAAATTGCCTTTGTACGGGTGACCCATCCCGGCGACCGCCAGGCGGTGGTCACCTTTTACCGTACCGTAGACGATACGGTAACCGCCATGAGTGAAAAAGTTTCCTTTGACGGAGTAACCGGACAGCTTTTGGGCAGCCAGCATACCTGGACACCGGCCGTCACTATCTACCGCACACTGGTCGGCTTGCATGTTGCCCGCTTCGGCGGCCACCTCATCCCCTGGCTGTATTTCATCGCCGGTTTGGCAAGCTGCGTTATGATCGCCACCGGACTTATTTTCTTTACAGTAAAACGCCGCAGCCGTTATCTGCGCAGTGAATTAACCCGCATAACCTACCGCAGTATTGAAGCACTCAATATCACAGCCGTTCTGGGTTCCTCCCTTGCCTGCGTCGGCTATCTCTGGGGCAACCGCTTGCTGCCGACAGCACTGACCGACCGAAGCAGCACGGAAATCACCGTATTCTTCAGTCTGTGGTTCCTATCACTGCTGCACGCTTGCTTCCGTCCCTCTCTTCAAGCCTGGCGTGAACAAACCGGCGTTTTTTCCCTGCTTTGCCTGGGCCTGCCGGTCATAAACGCCTTGACCAGTCACGTCGGCCTCATTCCGTCCCTGTCAGCCGGTGACTGGCTGACAGCCGGCGTTGATTTGACCACACTTGCGCTTGGTCTCGCGAGTGTTATCGTATTCCGGCAATTAACTGTCCGCATTAGAAACACTCCCGCCGGTTCTGCAGCGACTAAGCAGGAACGCTTATTTTCCTGCAAAACTTATCTCTAAGGAGTAAACCGATGGAACTAATAAACCAAGCCCTTTACCTGTTTCACAAAGGTGGCCCTGTCATGTATGTGTTATCCGCCTGCTCGTTATTTACCCTAACTATCGCCATAGAACGACTGTTATACTATCGCAGCATATCCGTCAACAGCCGCCTATTCCAGCAAAAATTGCAGTCGTTACTGGAAAAGCAGCATTTCACTGATGCCCTCCAGCTTTGCGATCAAACCAAGAATCTGTTCTCCCGAATCGCCCAGGCCGGCCTACAGGCCCATCAACGGGGCAGCCAGGTTGATAACTCCCTGGAAAGCGCCGCTACTTTGGCAGCAGCCCGTCTACGAGAGCATTTGGATGAATTGAGCATGATCGTTACGTTGGCTCCTTTGCTCGGTTTGTTAGGCACGGTCATCGGCATGATTCAGTCGTTCAGCGTGCTGAATGTCCAAACCGGACAGCCAATGGCTATCACCGGCGGTGTCGGTGAAGCTTTGATTGCCACGGCCACCGGTCTTAGCGTGGCAACTGCGGCTCTGGTGATCCACGCGCTATTTTCCCGCTGGGTCAACCGTCAGATCACCGATATCGAGCAACTGGCAGCCCTGGTTATTGACACCACCTTAATAAAAAAAGCCAGCCGGAGAGATGCCCATGAAATTGCGTAGTCTGCGGGTGGAAAACCAGCCGCAATTGATGATTATCCCCATGATTGATATTATCTTCTTTCTCTTAGTATTTTTCATGATGAGCACGCTGTACATGGTGGAGCAGCATACCGTCCCAGTCAATCTGCCGCAAGCGGCCAGTGCCCAGCAGGATAAACCACAAAGCATCACCATCACCGTGTTGGAAACAGGCAAAATTCTGTTCGACCAGGAGGAAGTGCCCTTAGAATTACTGAAAAAACGAGTCGGTCTGGAACTGAACAAGCAAACGGATATTGTCTTCATCCTGCGAGGTGATAAGGCCGTGCCCTACGGCCAGGTCGTTGCCGTATTGGACGAGCTTAAACAGTCAGGTGCCCGCCGGGTGTCCGTAGCCGTGGAAAAAGCGAGGTAACCGCATGAGCTATTCCTACCACTGGCCTAAATCACTGGCATTATCATTGTGCCTGCATCTTGTTTTACTGACCATCGCCGGCTATCTTGCCCCAGGACTGGCTGCCCCCATACTACCCGAGGAACGCCTGTTGGAGATGGAATTGGCCCCCGGCGCACCGGCGATGCCCGCTTCCGATTTGCCGGAACAAACGTCGGAACCGGAATACGCCACAGCCTTGCCCGATAGTCCGGCCGAGGCAGAAGCTCCTGTTCAGCCTGTTGCTGCCATAACCCATACACCGGTGACAAACAGCAGAAAACTCACGTCATCGGCAGCAGGTCTCCCAGGTCCGGCTGCCGCCGCCCCAAGCGGCGGCAGTATAGCACCAGCTGCTACGATACCTGCTGCCGAGAGCAAGGGAATCGCCGCCCCCAGTGTTCTATCACGAACCACGCCAGCCTATCCGGCTGTGGCCCGTCAGGCTGGCCAGGAAGGTACGGCTCTGCTTCAGGTCGAAATTTTGCCCAATGGACGCACTGGCGAGATCAATATTATCCGTTCGTCAGGCTACCCCACTCTGGATGAGGCGGCTGTCCAAACGGTACGTCAGTGGAAATTTATCCCGGCTAAAAATCTCCAAACCGGCAAGAATATTACCTGCACAACCAAGTTACCTGTTTCGTTCCGTTTGCACTAGGCTGTCGCCTGAAAGCGTTAAAAAATATAGGAATAACAATGTTATTCCTATATTTTTTATTCCTTACTTTTTAGTTACCTTGGCAGTTCTAAAATGGCAGAGTGCTGGCGTAACTATATTTCGTAACACCAGCGGAGGAAAGAGACATCCTGGACGGTATGCCAATTGACGACAACATAGCGCTCGGAATATAGCAGCATGCACTGGACTAGGGGTTAATCTCACAGTTCAAAACTGCAGACAAGGAAAATGCCTGCTCTGCGTCGAATCAAAGCAGCATAATCCAGTTCTGGGAGGATTTCCATGAAAAAGCTGCTTGCCTTGACAGTCGCCTTGCTAGTAATCTGGCTGGGCTGGCTGCTGACCCACTCCAACCGTTCTACGCCACCGGCCACCGACAACCAAACAGCCGGCTCACAGGAACCGGCCAGTCAAGCTGCGTCACCGGCAGCACCAACCGGTCAGAAAGCTGCCGAACCATCAACCGAAACAGTACCGGCAAGCGGCAAGGAAGCCAGCCTAGGCTCACAGCAGCTGGGCGCAACGAAAGTGTTGACTCCGGCCGGCAAACAGGAAAACCTGTCCGAACAGACTTACCACCTGCAAAAAGAAGAGAAAAAGGGAGTGCAAATCCTGCCCGGCATACAGGTAAAAGACGGGGCAGTCCAAATCCTGCCTGGCGTACAGGTAAAAAGCGGGGCAGTCCAGATCGAAATGGATAAGGACAAAGATAAGCAACTTGAAATTGAGCGCCATCCTGACAACTCCAACAGCGATTATCAGATTATGTTAAAGCAAAAATTCTAATCGAAGCAACCAAAAAGAGCAGGTTGCCGGCTTGAAACCCGGCAACCTGCTCTTTTCTTTCTATAGCCGCTGAAACAAATGATTCCGGTGCTCCGGCACAGGAATATAACCTGCTATAGACAATCCGTTGGACTCCTCCAGAACCCAGGCACTGGCTACTTCCGCCAATACATCCATGGCATCCAGCAGCACCGGATTAGCATAACTATTCGGCAACAGCACCGGCAAATCGGTACAAGCCAGCAGGACTCCCTCGGCTCCCCGGGCCAGCAATGACGCAACCATTCGCTGGAGGGCCGTACGATCCTTGGACAAAAACTGACCTTTAACAATGTGCATAATAATGGCTGCCAACAGTTCTTGCTGACTTTGGTCCGGCAGAACGGGTTCGATATCGCGTTGATGCAATTCATAGGTATATAAGCCAGATTGAATCGTTGCCGTGGAAGCCAATACGCCAACTTTATTCCATCTTTTACGAAGCTGAATATAAGCGCAGGTTTCTTCAATCATGTTGATCACCGGGACAGACGCCACCTGCCTGATGTGGGGCATAAACATATGGGCCGTGTTGCAGGGTATTACAATAAAGTCCACCCGCGGCCCCAATAAACGGACACCTTCCAAAATCAGCTTTTGCAAATAGTCACCGCCCTGGTTCTCTTTAATCCAGGCATCGGCAGCCTGAAAAGGTTCCGGTACACTATACAGCAATACCGGCGGATAACTTTCCCGGTTTTGAAAATTCCTTATCAATTTCATGTAAAACAGCGATGTGGCATCCGGTCCCATTCCACCTATGATACCGCAAGTTTTCATGAACATTGCCTCCTTACAACAGATTTCCGGAAGCTGTCGCCACTAAAGCCGTCATGGCCGAACAAAAGTTCTGTTTCCGCCTGGCTACGCAGCACACCGGAACCATAAAAGCCTAAGCTTAGTAAAAACTGTTGAGATTCCAGATCGGAGCCAGTCACTCTGACTTGACAGACCGGTGCTTTACAAGGACGCTTCAAATCCAAATGCAGCACATATCTGAGCAAATGACCAAATTTATATGTTAAACGTTTAATTAGAAAGCCTTGTCGTATGGCTGAAGACAAAGAAGCATAGTTCTGCGGCGCAATAGTAAGACAAATATGCTCGTATCCTCTGTCCCTGAAGATTTTCAAATGATGATCAGCCAGCATTTTCAGTAAGCCCTGTTGACGATATTTCGGATGAATAGCGGTAGGCCCCCACTGTACAATTAGGGATACCTCGCTGCCGCCAAGACCGATATCCACACCGATGGCTTCGTTTCCCTCCAGCAAGCAAGCCATATGAAACCCAATCAAGTCTCCTGCCTCAAAAAGGCCTAAACAATTTTTCCCATCGGCCAGTACCTTTTCAAAAAAAGCCAAGGGCTCCTGGTAATAACACTCTTTATCAGGCAAATTCTCTATGACTAAATTCTGCAGTGTTAAAATTTCCGGCAAATGTTGTGGCTTCAAAAACTTGATCTCGTAGTGAAAATGAGGCTCCATTCTCATCTCTCCTTCACCAAGCTTATATTAAAACAGGAAAACGGACAAAAAATTCGGTTCCCTGGTTACTGCTTTCCACACGAATCTGGGCTTGGTGCCTTGCTGCTATACTATAGCAAACAGCTAATCCCAGACCAATGCCATTATCTTTTGTGGTATGAAAGGGTATACCCAGATGCTCCAACACCTCTTTTTTGATGCCTGTACCCTGATCGGCTACCGACAACACGACTTCCATTCCTTCACGATATGTTTTGATACATACCGTTCCCTTTTCCGACATTGCCTCCAAACCATTACGAACCATGTTGAGCAACAATTGATGGATTTCCTGCTTATCCAGCAACAGATCCGGGATTTCTTCCAATTGCAGGCATACCTCTTTATTATGTATAGTCGCATCGGCCTGCATAAGCGGCGCTATTGCCCGGATAATGTCATTGAGATTGGCCGGCGCCCGGTGAATCGCCTTATTTTTAGCTAACGACAAGTACTCTTTAATGATGCCATCGGTACGATCCAATTCGGCAATCATGATGTCATAGTAAGCAAGGTTGGGCGAATCGGGATTTTTGCGAGCCAACATCTGCAAAAAGCCTCTCACCGTGGTCATTGGATTGCGCACCTCATGAGCCAGACCGGCAGCCATTTCACCGACAAGACTCAATTTATCCAAACGGGCTATCTGCTTTTCCATTTCCCGCTGCTGCGTAATATTGCGAATAACCGAAAGAATGGTATCCGGCTGCTGCCGGTCATAGAACTCCGGTATTATATGGGCCTGCAGCCAATACACGCTTCCCGCTCTAGCAGTAAACCCAAATTCCACTACCTGTTCCTGGAAGCCCGCCTTATCCAGTTGCAGCATAGCTTCCACTTTTTTCTGAAACAGCTCCGGCATGCCCAGTATTTTAAAATTCTGACCGAACAGCGCTTCCACCGGCTGCGAAGAATACAGGCCAAAAACCGGATTAATATAAGTAATCCTTCCCTGACGGTCAATCCGCAAAATAATGTCCTGGGCATTTTCCACCAAGGTCTGAAACTCTTTTTCTCTTTTATACAGCATGACATTCTGTTCCTGTATTTTGGCAAAGCTATCCTGCAAAGCGCCGGCCATATGATTAAATGCCGTTGCCAGAATCCCGAATTCATCGTGCTCCTGATTCTTCACCCGGGCTGTTAAATTACCGTCAGCAATCGCGGCAGCCCCCTCCTGCAAGCTTCGGATGGGTCCCACTACATACCTTTGAGTCACTATAAAAATAAAGCCAAGAATACTGACCAGTGTGGCAAAATAAGTGAGCAGAACGGGAAATACAATGGCGCTTACCTTTTTATGCAACTCCTCTTCCTCCATAACCGCAATGACTTTCCAGCCCGATTCTTCTGATTTATTTACACATATCAGTTGGGGCTTTCCTTCCAGGGTTACCTTCTGAATATTGCCATTAGCCTCATTTGATAAAATGGCCGGCAACCCCAGCTCGTCCGGTGTTTTCATCAGCCAGTCCTTATTTCTGGGTGATACGATAATCTTGTTATTATTGTTCAAAACCATAACATAGCCGCTCAGGCCGATTTTAAGCTCTTCCACTTCTTTTTGAATCTCAATTAAATTCCATCCGGCAACAACCACGCCTATGGGAACTCCATCTTTTTCTACCACTTTGGCCACCGACATAACCATTTCACCGGTTGTATGCATAATGTACGGATCAGTCAGATAAGCCCCGTTATGTTTCATGGCTTCCTGATACCAAGGCCTGGTTCTCGGATCATAGCCTGGCTCTGTAAAATAGCTCGGATATTCAAAATAACCACCCTGTTCTGTCCCCAGTCCAATCCCCATCATCTCGGAAAATATACGGGCATATTTTGAAAAATTATGATCCAGCTTGTCAGAAACAGTAATTTGCCTACTGCCAATATCCCCTACCATTTTCACCACAGTATTATCAGTCCCTAAAAGCGTTACCGCTTCGAAGGCCGGTTTGATGGCACCATCATTAATCCGGGTATGCACCTTGCTTACCACGCTCTGCGCGTAAGCACCAAAGTCCTCCCGGACCTGTTTAGAAACTGTTTTTTCAATATACAAGCTGCCAATAATAAACGGAACGATACCTGCTATAAACGTCCATATCAGCAATTCACCGCGCAATGTCTTTTTCTTCACCGATACCATCCCTTAGTTAAAATGAGAACCTAGCTTTCCCGTACTAAAAAATCAATTGTTTTTAGAAGAAACTCCAACTTATCCTGCTATATTTCTCCACATTGTGAGATCAACCTGCCTGTACTGTAAGATTCTCATATGCACTGTACCGTAATGCTAATAGGAATGTCCCGCTTTAGCCGTTTTGCCATCTACTCACCTCTCAGCAATATATTTTTATTTCGGCAGCTCGACAAAAAATAACCATATTTTGTTTTTATTTCATAAATTCTCCAAAATATTTCAAAATCCTTCCATTCTTCGCTAATAGATTAAAAAGGTTTTCAAACTTATAGTAGGGCTCAGTAACCTTCTCCACATGCAATATAATCGAAGTTACCGCATCATTCCTGACATTTATGCAAAAATCAACAAAAAATACTTGTAGAAAACAATTATTAGTAATAAAATATTTATGGAAAGTTTTTCTAAATATAATAGGAAATTTTCCTAAATTTATTAAGGAGGTAATACAATTGCAAGTCGATGCTTTGATTACCGAAATTGGCAATTGCTGTTTGGGAGAAGAGTTTTGCCTTCAATGTAAGCAGGAGGACTGCTTAATCGGCTTTTGTAAAAAATCGCTTTTGACAGTGCTTAAACAAAAAGACGATTTTATTACGAACGGAATGCAGGCCCTCCCATATAACGACACCAAGCTGTATGATACTGACACAGTGGTGAACGCCATTGGTTTTTTGCTAAATCAATGCCGCAACTGTAATGTCTATCATGATGAAGACTGTATTATTAATATCATCCGCTCCAGTCTGGAAATCATCTTGCTGGGTGAAGTCCAGGAATACAGGGGAAGCACGCTCTTGTATTTAAACGATATTCAAAAGGTTAACGCCGAAATGGCAGATAAAATTTTACATAGCGTTCAACGCCGACACTAAAAAGGGGGCAAATACAATGAAAAGAGAATTGACTGTTGAAAATATAATCGGCGAAACAAAAGGAACCGAACTGGAAAGAATGGTAAAACAGAATTTCACCGGTGAAACTTCCGAAGCCGGGCTTTATCTGGCTATTGCCAGATTGGCACAGCGGCAGGGTTATCCGGAAATTGCCGAAGTGTTAAAAACAATTGCTTGGGAAGAAGCGGAGCATGCTGCCCGCTTTGCCGAGTTTAACGGTATGATTCAGGAAGATTTATTTGAAAATCTCCGTCAAATGCTGGACGGTGAAACTTTCGCCAACCAAGGCAAGAAACAGGCAGCCGATAAAGCACAGGAGCTGGGCCTTGAAACGGCCAGAGATTACTTCAATGAGTCGGCTAAAGATGAAGCCCGCCACGCCCGGATGCTGGAAGGTATGCTAGCCCGTTTTGCCAAATAACAGACCATAGTCTATAAAACAACAAGCAGTGGTAGAATAAACAGCCCAAGAGCCTTATCTTTAAGGCTCTTGGGCTGTTTTTACGTTTAAAGGCACCTATGATTGTCTTACTTCTTTGCCAGACGAAAAAATCTCTTGTCATGCAGGCAGATTCATTACATCAACGGGTTGGTGTCTTTAATAAGTCGCAACTACGGTCTTATTGGCTTCGGCTCGCACACCGGAATAAAAACTCAGCATCGGATACTGGTCAAAATTAGTAACTGCCATAATAACAACCGGCGAATAACCTTTTTCCTCGATCCGTTTACGATCAAACCGGACCAGTTCGGTACCGGCCTGCACCTTTTGTCCCGGTTCAACGAATACTGTAAAACCTTCTCCGGACATATTCACCGTATCAAGACCGACATGCAGCAGAATTTCCAGCCCGTTTTTCAATTTCATGCCGATGGCATGTCCGGATTGACCGGTAACCATGGTAATTTCACCATCGGCCGGAGCGGTTACTACCTGATTGTCCGGCCAAATGGCCACGCCGTCCCCCATCATTTTTTGCGAAAACATTTCATCCTTTACTTCGGTCATGGGAATCACCTGGCCGGAAACAAAGGCTTTTAGCGTTGCACTCTTGTTCCTATTTCCCTGAGCGTCCATGTCCTGTGGCGTTGTTATCAGCAAAGCTTCAAACCGCTCCCGTACTTGCGGTACCGAAAGCCCGACAATGACTTGTACGGCATTGCCCTTGCATACCAGCCCATGGGCGCCGCCCTCGACAAAAACCTTTGTATCTTGCACCAATTTACCGTTTTTAACGGTAACCCTCAGCCGTGTTGCACAGTTTGTGACTTCCTCAATGTTTTCTTTGCCGCCCAAGGCAGCCAAGAAGGCCGCTGCCTTCCTGTCTCTTTCGTCAAGGTCAAATCCTGCTGCTATAGCCTGTTTTGCCTTATAATCAGCCTTCGTATATAATCTGTCTTCTTCCTCATCCGTACGCCCCGGGGTCTTGAAATCAAAATGTAAAATTAAAAACCGGAACGTGACAAAATAGATACCGGTAAAAATAAAGCCAATAATAAACTGGATAATATATGTAGACATATGGTACTTAAATAACGGTATCCAATTCAATACGGCATTTTCAATAAGACCGCTGCCAAAATCACCGACCACGCCAAAGGAATAAGAAACGGCAGCCAGCGTCGCCGCTAAAACGGCATGCACGGCAAACAATAACGGTGCAACAAACAAAAAAGTAAACTCCAGCGGTTCGGTAATGCCGCAAAGCAGGGCTGTCAGGGTAGCCGGGATCAAAAGTCCGGCAATAGCTTTTTTCTTGGCCGGTTTAGCTGTGACATACATGGCCAGAGCAATCCCGATGGAACCAAACATTTTGGAAGAACCGTGCAGGGCAAAACCACCCTGCGGAAACATTTCCTTTAATGAATGGGCTGTTGTAGAAAACTCATTTAAATGTTGGAAAAAATATTGCTTAATTCCGCCATCGACAACAGCCGGTCCAAAAATGAAAGGCGTGTAGATAAAATGATGCAGTCCTGTTGGTATCAGGATCCGTTCCAGGAAAGTATACAGCCATACTCCAAAAACACCGCTCAATTTAAGAAATTCCTGGAGAGAAGCAATTCCCATCTGAATATGGGGCCAAACAAGACAAAAGAGGTATGCTACCGGCAGCATAGCAAAGAACCCGACAATGACTACCAGCGAAGATCCTTTAAATACGCCAAGAAAATCAGGCAGGTTGACATCAAAAAAACGATTATGCAAATATACCGTTATAGCCGCAATAAAAATGGCGCCAAGCATGCCAAAATCCAGTGTTTTAATATTGGCGATCATCGCCAAGCCTGAACCGCTGACGGCTGCCTTGGTAAAATCCACACCAAACTCAGGACCCCACAGTGTCAGCATCGCCGAGACATAATAGTTAAAAACTATGTAAATAACAAAGGACTCCATACAGGCTCGGGCGTGATTCTTTTGTGCTAAACCGATTGGCAGGGCAATAACAAATAAAAGCGGCATTTGACTGAAAACCGTCCACGCACCTTGCTCCACAATAAACCAGAAATCATACCATAGAGTTCCTTTATGAGCCAGGCTGCCTACAATATCGGGATTTTTGGACAATATCGACAAGGCAACCATAATACCGAAGAAAGAAAATAGCAAAACCGGTGTAAACATGGCACCGCCAAACCGTTGCACCTTTTGCATTATTACATCCTGGTTAATCGCCATAGTAACCCTCCTTTAAAATCAAACACACTGCTGCAAAAAAACAATATGGAAAGTGGCTCTACGTTGTTTTGGGCTGCAAAACTTATCGAAATAGAATCAAATTTCTAAAAATACATGTCAAAAAATAATTGGATATTGAACTGCGGCCGGAAGACTTTTTCCTCCTGTATTTTGGTCATACCAGTCCAATATCCAAACATTCAGCCTGTTATTTTAATTCCGGCCAGTAGCTCTGGTTAGCAATCATTAAATCGTCCAGAATTTGCTTAGCCACAGCAGCACTGGGCACTGTTTTGGATAAAGTCAGTGCCTGCCATAACTTTTGATAACTGCCGTTAATCCAGGCTTCTACCACCAGTTTTTCAACAGCTACCTGCTGTTCCATTAATCCTTTCTGGAAGCGAGGAATTCTGCCGATACACACTTTTTCATAGCCGTCCGAGCCGACGATACAGGGAATTTCCACCATGGCCGTAGGGTCAAAGTTCTCAATGGAACCGCCATTTTCAACAATCAGCAGCATCCGTGCCTTGGTATTGGACGCGATCGCGTCGGCCAAATCAACAATGTAGGACGCGTGGTCATCAGCGGTAAACCGACAGTCCTTGGCCGTTCCTTTTTCAATCACAGCACGGGCTGCCGCAAAAACATTTTTCTCTCTGTGCTCCATGACTTCATTGGCTCTGGAATGGTTCGGATCGGTATGCTTGACAATATAGTCGGGAAATAAATAATATTTTAAATACGTGTTGGGCAGCGTATCCGGCTCTACCGCATACACATCCTTCGCTTTGGCAAACGTATCGTTCCAACTGGGTTCGGTTTCCTGTTCAGCCTCCGGTCTGACAATATAGCCATGCTTTGCTACATGCTCCTTCAGCCTGGGCATTAAATCATGGCCGGCTTGATCGCGGATATCGCTCCACCAGCCAAAATGATTCAAGCCGTAATACTTCACTTGCATCTCCTTGCGGCTTTTTAGTCCGAGTATCCCCGCCATCCGGTCTTCTATGCCGACAGGCATATCGCAAATATTGATAATTCGGGAGGTTGGACGAAGCCGTCTGGTAGCTTCGGCAACAATGGCGGCCGGATTGGAGTAGTTAAGCATCCAGGCGTCAGGCGAATACTTCTCCATAAAATCAATGATTTCAATAATAGGGCCAATCGAACGCATGCCATAAGCGATTCCGCCAGGACCGCAGGTTTCCTGCCCCAGCACGTTATAACGCATTGGAATTTTCTCATCCTGTTCCCGCATGGCATATTTGCCGACCCGGATATGGGCCATAACAAAATCCACATCAGTAAAGGCTTTCTCCGGATCGGTGGTATAACTAAAAGTAATTTCCGGTGCTCTTTCCTTTAGTAAAATCTCACAGGCTTTGCCGATAATCTCCTGCCGTTTAGCGTCATTATCATAGAATTTGATTTGCCGGATTGGAAACCGTTCCAGATGTTCAAGCAGCATTAAAACAATACCGGGGGTAAACGTACTGCCACCACCGGCTATAACAACAGATGATTTTTTCATGGTTGTTTATCCTTTCAACGTAATCCATCCCGGGATTTCTCCCTCATCATAAAGTATTTCGCAGCGATCATCAATGGATTTGCCGCATTCCGGATATCCGTTACCACTCTGGATTTTGTTCCATTTTCCGTACTTTGTTACAAGTCAAAAAAAGCCGGCAGGAACGTTGTCCCTGCCGGTTTTTTCAAAAAACTTCTTCTTCCGATTCTTTTTCTTGCAATTGCAATTGTCTTTTTTTATATGCCTGGTATCGGATAAACCATATCTCAATAACCAGAAAATAAATCATCATGGATTTGTACGTCGGAAGGCTTTGATCGGCATAAAGATGAAACTCCGACGTTTCAACATAAATGTTCTCAGTACTCAGCGCCGCCAGGGAATTTTCCTGCAGGCGGGTAATGGAAACCAGCGGCACTCCCTGCAGTTTAAGCTGTTGTGCCACTTCCACCGCCAGGGGAGTTTCGCCACTTAACGATACAATAATAACAAGGTCGTCCGGTGTCAGCATCTTCACGACCGAAGTGAGTTCATCCTTGCCTTGTATTTCATAAATCAGTACTTTGTCAAATAAAAACAGTCTCTTTAACTCTTTAACAACATTGCTTTGCACATAGCCGGAGCCATAAGCAATAATACGTTCTGCACGATATAAAAGCTCACTCATCCGCTGGAAACTTTTCTTGGCCATATCCTGGCTGACGCGCTGATAATGATCGATAATCTTTTTTACCGCATCCTCTTCCGTACATAACGTATATTCTCTTTCCATTTTCAGCAGCGCTTTTAAATCACTAAAACCGTCGAGGGATAATTTCTGCGCAAACCGCACAACCGTCGTACTGGAAACATTGCAGGCCGCTGCCAGTTGATGTACCGACATTCTGCGGCATTCGTTTTTATGATGATAGATATACTTCCAGATAATATGGTCGGTTTGATTCAATTCGTACTGGTATTGATTAATCAATTCCTCCAGTCTCACGGGGTTCATCTCTCCTTTATAGGAAAACCATCGCCGGCCGGCCACTTCTGCTACCTTCGACAAGTAAAATCAAACCTGCGCAGCCTGACCTTTTTCAACTGTCAGACGCACAGGCTTGCTTAGCTTAGTCTGCTCTATTTATATTCCAAAACCAGTACTGAAGGCATAGAAGCCAGGCTTTCCTTAGTAAGCTCGACTTCCTGTTTACCCAGACGCTGTCCGCCGCCGATCTGTTGCAAGAAAGCTTCTACCCCGCCAATCGGCAATTGAACGGCTTCCGTTTTAAAGTGCATGGGGATAGTAACCGCAGGCTGCAGACTATGGATAACTTCCACTGCCTCAGCCGGCCCGATGGTATAAAATCCGCCTACCGGAATCAATAAAATATCAACAGGGCCAATTTCGCGTAGCTGCTCCGGCGTCAAGCCATGCCCCAAATCACCGCAATGGCATATATGGATTCCATCAATAGCAAAGGTATATATCCTGTTCTTACCACGCTGAGTACCGCCTTCCCCATCATGAAAAGCGGCAATACCGGTAATTTCAATCTCCTTATGGGCTACATGCCCCGTC
The DNA here is from genome assembly GCF_900110485.1 of Propionispora vibrioides. Lineage (NCBI taxonomy): Bacteria > Bacillati > Bacillota > Negativicutes > Selenomonadales > Sporomusaceae > Propionispora > Propionispora vibrioides. Next base: position 72,824 of record NZ_FODY01000012.1, read on the forward strand.
TCATGGACATGAAAAAATTCTCCCTGCACCGCTTGTGTATAGTTATGGTCAAAATGCTCATGACTTGTGGTGACAATATCCGCCGCAACTGCCGGCACTTTATACCCTACCGAACTATCGAAAGGATCTGTTAAAACTTTCACACCACTACCGGAAGTAAATAAAAAACAGGAATGCCCCAACCATTTAATTTTCATTTTATCCCCCTCCCTACGTGCATTTTTTCCTATTTATAATAACCCAATTTCCAGAAACAAGTCCATATTCCTGCCGGTTTAAGCGAATCATCATGCCGGCGGGCAAATATATTTTTTTCTGTTTTATTTGTTACTAGCTAAATCGTTCCCTCTTCTCATCCCTTTTAAATTCCAAAACAAAAAAGGTTGTCAAAACCAATGCGTTTTTGACAACCTTTTTTGTACCTAACGGGCAAAAATCAACATACCCCGTTTATTCATCATGAAAAAAGCGAAAGGTACATTGAGTATCTCCTTTTAGCAAATACTCCTTATGCTCACACTGCAAGGAAGAATTAAACCCTCTGGCAATAGCCGGATCGATTTCTTCGCAATACAGCAGGCCATACCGTTCCGCCTGTAAATTCTTCCAGGCATCGGCAAATATACATTTGCTAAAACATTGCCGGACTTCGTTTGCTCCTGTCTGGCTCTCCGCAGTAAACAGCAGCGAACGTTCCATATCATAAAAGGGCAAATAATTAGCCACAGTATTGTCTTTACCGGACTGTCTGGCATTCTCGGCAATGCGCCGGCCACGCATCTCACCAAAGTTCCGCACTGCCTGCCGTACAGCCAGTTCCCCCTCACTGCCAAAACGCGTCACTACCTCTTCTGCCAGCGCCGCAAACAATTCGGCCATAATAGTATAGATAGAGACCGTTCCCGGTTCTTTTCTGTCCACCGGCTTTCCTCCCTGCCTGCCAACCCGTCTCATAACCGTATTACCACAGGAAACCAACTATCGGTTCAATGAGCCGGCTTGTAGATTTTTGCACCGCCGTGCAACGTCATATTGCCAGCTATTTGCCATCCGGCACTTTAGTCCGGCACACCATTTCACAATACCCGTCGCCCTCCAACACATTTTTCAGAGTTACCATATCGCTGTCAGGATGAAAACCCTGGTACTTGGCCTGATCAATATAACAGTACAGCCGTCCCAGTTCGGCAAAGTTTTTTTCCTGCCAGACTTCGGCAAAAGGACAATAGGTAATTCGAATATGGGTATCGTTTTCCGCCTCTGCCGCTTTTTCCGTATCCCAGCCTAAGGAAGGTAAATCAGGCAGCTTTCCATAGTTTTGCGGTAGATGCTCATATCCTGCCGCCAGCACTCTGTCCTTTTGCTGCTCACCCCGTTCCCGCCCTAAGGCCCAAATGGCCTTACTAATAATTTCCTTGGCCTGTTCCTTTCCGACTGCCGCTACCACTTCCCGGCTCATGTGGTAATAAAGCGCTGCCATCATCCGCCCCATCTGACGGACCTGCGCCGCCGCTTCCTTTCGGAACATCAAATCTTCCGACATTTAAATCCCTCCACCTGCATCATTATAGCCAAGATAAGCCTGTTGTACTTTGGGATCATTCAGTAAGTCCCGGGCCGTTCCGGTCAAAAGCACTTTGCCTGAGCCGATTACATACCCCCTGTCGGCAATACCTAAGGCCATTGTGGAATTTTGCTCTACCAACAGAATGGAAACCCCTGCTTTGTTGAGTTTTTTTATTAAGGAAAAGATACTTTGCACCAGCTGCGGTGCCAGCCCCAAAGAAGGTTCATCCAGAAACAGCAAGGACGGCTTACTCATCAACGCCCGGGAAATGGCCAGCATTTGCTGCTCGCCGCCGCTTAGCGTTCCTCCTTTTTGTTTGCGCCGCTCTTTTAGAATCGGAAAGAGTTCGAACTGCTCTTCCAACGTCACGGCAATCTCCCGGCCATTTTTCTGCAGGAAAGACCCCATCTTGAGATTTTCTTCTACAGTAAGATCCGGGAATATCCATCGTCCCTCCGGAACCAGCGCAATCCCAGCGGCCAAACTATTGGCCGGCATATAACGGGAAATATCCCGGCCATCAAAGAAAATGACGCCTTCCCGTTTTTGTATCAGTCCTATAATACTCTTTAAGGTAGTTGATTTGCCGGCCCCGTTTGAGCCGATGAGGGTAACCAGTTCGCCTTTGCCTACCTCCAGGCTGATGCCGTGGATGGCCTGCACATGGCCGTACCAGGCCTGCAAGTTTTCTACGCGCAGCATGTTACGCCCCCTTCCCCAGATACTCAGCAATCACACGGGGATTAACCTGTACTTCCTTAGGGGTTCCTTCGGCAATCTTTCGTCCATGGGCCAGTACGGTAATCCGGTCTGAAACCGACATCAACAGGCTCATGTCATGTTCAACCAGAATAATGGTAATTCCCATATTTCGTATTTCCTGAATACGTTCCAGCAGTTTTTTTACTTCCGACTCGTTTAGACCGGCTGCCGGTTCATCCAACAACAGTAGTCGTGGCTTCATAGCTAAAGCCCGGGCGATCTCCAGCCGCCGCTGATCACCGTAAGACAGGTTTCTCGCCTTCTCCTGCGCCAGGTCTTGCAGCCCGAGCTGCTCGAGCAATTCCAGGCTGCGCTGCTTTACAAACTGTTCTTCGCTGCGCACCTTGCCGGTTTTAAAAATGGAGGTAACCCAATTGGCAAATGTCCGCCGGTGAAAGCCTAGTTTTACATTGTCCAGCACGGTCATGGAAGTAAACAAACGGATATTCTGAAAGGTCCGCACAATCCCCAGCCCTACCCGTTCATCATTGCGAAGCTGAATGACCTCCTGTCCATCAAACACAAAACTACCGGAGGAAGCCTTATAATTTCCCGACAGCACATTAAACAACGTTGTCTTGCCTGCTCCGTTGGGTCCGATTAAGCCGTGAATTTCGCCGGCGGCCACCGTCATATCAATGTCCTGCAGCGCCACAAGGCCGCCAAAGGTTTTCGTGATTTTCCGTATTTCAACTAATGCCATGTCTTAATCCTCCCCCTTGGCAGCAAGCGCCTCTTTACCCGGTGTCTTTTTCCCGGGCCTGGACCACGGATACCAGCCGGTAATACCTGCCGGCAACAACAGCATGGTAATTACAATGGTAAAGCCGTAAATCAGTTCCCGGTATTCCTGTAAAAAGCGAAAGGCTTCCGGAATGATCACCAGCAAAAATGCTCCGATGACCGAGCCGGTAAAATTGCCGATCCCGCCAAAGGCAATCATGGCCAGTATGGCAAACGATTCATTCAGACCAAAATTATCAGGACTGATATACGTCAGATAGTGGGCAAAAAAGCTGCCGGCCAGTCCGGCAAAAAAAGTTGCCAGGACGAAGGCTCCTACCTTATAACTGGTCAAATCAATGCCCACCGACCGGGCCGCGATTTCATCATCGCGAATGGCCAGCAGCGCCCGGCCGGTCCGACTGGCCAGCAACGCTCGAAGAATAGCATACGTAATCGCAACCAGAGTCAGGATACAGATATAGTAATCTCTGGGCTGACTTATGGTAATACCAAAAATTTCGGGAACCGGGATACCGGGCAGTCCCGCCGGGCCGCCGGTCAGCCAGTCCAGATTGATCGTCAGCAAGCGGACAATTTCATTGAAGCCCATGGTGCCAATCGCCAGAAAAATACCTTTTAGCCGCAAAGCCGGGTAAGCAATCAGTCCGCCCAGCAATGCGGCAATCACGCCGCTAAGCACAAAAGCCAGGCTAAACGGCAGATCCAATTTTAGCGTCAGTAGGGCCGAAGCATAGGCGCCTATGCCGTAAAAGGCGGCATGTCCCAGAGAAAAAAGCCCGGTACTGCCCAGCAATAAGTTCAGACTAAGCGCTAATATGGCATAAATGCCTGCCAGGGTAAGCACATGGAAGACATACTGATCATCCATCAGCAACGGCATAACAGCCAATATGCCGGCTGTTGCCCATAAAGTTAATCTAACCGGCTGTCTCATCATACTTTTTCCTCCTCAACGCGCCCAACCAAGCCGGACGGACGAATCAGCAATACCGCAATCAATACGGCAAAAGCAATGACATCCCGGTAACCGGCTGAAATATACGCCACAGTTAAGCTTTCGATAAGTCCCAATAAGAGCGACCCGATCATCGCCCCGCTTACGCTGCCAATACCACCTAAAGTAGCGGCTGCCAGTGCTTTAAGCGAAAGGATGACTCCCATCCGCGGATAAAAGGCTCCATAGTAGGCACCAACCAATAGTCCGGCAATACCGGCCAGGGCCGAGGCCAAAGCAAAGGATAAAGCAACCACCTGATTGGTGTTTACGCCCATTAAGCTTGCCCCGTCAAAATGCATGGACGTAGCGCGAAGTGCCAAGCCCCAGCGGGTTTTATGGATGAATAATTGCAGCGCCGCCATCAATAACAACGTCAATCCAATCACGATGATTTCAATCCCGGAGATCACGGTCCCCCCGATGTTAAACATATAGATACCTATATCATAAGGAAAGGACTTCGTATCCGCACCGGCCAGCAATAATACGCCGGCCTGTAGAATAATGGAAAGCCCGATGGTTATCAAGGCCGGTGAAAGCGGCGACCCGTTCCGGAACGGACGAAAAGCAATCCGTTCCGTCAGCAGTCCTACTAGTACGGCGGCTGCTATTGCAGCCATCAGCCCTCCCAGAGGCCCAAAATGAAAGGCCGTAATTACCGTGAGTCCGGCAAAAGCGCCAACCATGAAAACTTCACCATGGGCAAAAGTGATCATTTTCAGTATGCCGCAGATTAGGGCAAAGCCTACTGCCAGCAGCGCATACATGCTGCCTAACGTTAACCCGTTAATGATTTGCTGCCATAGCATACGCTGGCCCTCCTTCCTGTTCTGTAGCTTTATAAATTATAAGGAACAAATTTCCCGTCTTTTACCACAATAGGGAATAGTTCCGGCTGACTTAGCTGCCGCGTCGGACTATACGTGATCAGGCTCTGCGACGCAGCCGGGAAACCTTTGGTCTTCGCTAATTCCTCGCGGATAGATTTTCGCGTAATATCTCCCTGTTCGGCACTTTTTTCGGCGGCATTGGCAATCAGCCGCAAGGCATCATACGCTTGTACGGCAAAAGTATCCGGTTCGTTGATACCGTACTTTTCCTGATATTTCGCGATAAAATGCTGCAATGTCTCGCCAGGAGCACCCATATTAAATACCGACAAAGTTATCAGTCCGTTGACGGCATCACCGCCAAGGGAAAGTAACGCCGGGGAATGTACCGAGGAAGAGGCGATAAAAGTAGCTTTTACGCCCAGGTCCCTGGCCTGTTTCATAATCAAGGCCGTATCGGTGTAGTAAGATCCCAGAATGATCACATCCGGATTCAATTCTTTTACTTTGGTCAGTTGGGCTTTAAAGTCTTTATCGGTACTCAAGTAAGCCTCGGTGGCCACCACTTCCGCCTGTTTGGCAAGCAGAGCGTTTACGGCATTGTCTTTTACGGCCTTGCCAAAGTCGGTATTCAGGAACAGTACAGCAACTTTTTTCGCTTTTAGCTTGTCCGTAGCCAAGTTAGCCATGGCAATGGCCTGATCAGCCTGGGTCGGGCAAAGCTGGAATACGTAATCACCGTATTTCGTCAGTTCCGGGTGGGATGGATTAAAGGCAAACTGAACCAAACCGGCTTTTTGATAAATCGGTGAAGCCGACCAGGTGGCATTGGTGGAGAAATCACCCAACTCGGCGATGATCCGTTCGTCCTGTACAAACTTTTGCGCGATGCTGGCTGCCTGCTTCGGATCGGCCTGGCTGTCTTCGTAAATCAATTTAATCGGCCGTCCTTTAATCCCGCCCTTGGCATTAATCTCCTCTGCGGCAATTTCCAAACCTTTTTTCCACATAGCACCGTATTCGGCCCCGTCACCGCTGAAAGGACCGGCAACTCCCACATAAAGAGCATTGTCTGCTTCGCTTTTTGCATCTTGGGAACCGCCGCAGCCGCCCATCAGTACCGCCATAATTACTGTCAGCACAACCAGTAGACCATAACGAACTCGTTTCATGTCTATCATCCTTTTTTATTTATTTTTCTCTTGAGGCTTTTTCCGTCTATTGACTGGGAACCGTATTACTCTTATATTTATATCCTGGCAAAGACTACTTCCGGCAGACTCAATCGTTTCGGTGGTGCCGGATTCTGATCGGGATAGCCGACATCGACATAGGTTACTACCTTTATGTATTCCGGCAGGTTAAAACGTTCATTAAGGCGCTCGATCATATCTTCTGTATTGAAAGTGAGCCAGACACCGCCCAGACCATAAGCGTGGGCTGCCAGCACAATATTCTGCGCTGCCGCCCCGCAATCAAGCAAGCGGTTTTTTACCGGCATCAGTGCATTGGCCCGGTAAACCCGTTCATCCTGCAGCAAAACAATATGGACCGGTCCGCCGGGAATATCACTGCCTTTAAATAATCCTGGTTCATTTTTCTCCCGTATAACCAGGTAACGAATGGACTGCAGGTTGCAGGAGTGAGCAGCCCATAAACCGGCGTTCAAAAGTTTATCAATAACCTCATCCGGCACCTCCTGGTCCGTCCAGTGCCGCACCGACCGGCGTTCATACAGGATATTCTCAAAACTCTTGATTTCCTGCAGTGCCGGCCAGTGGGGCGCAAATTCAGCTAAATCAACCGTGGCTCCAGCCTGAGCCTGTTCAGCGAATTGCAGCACCTGCCGGCCCCAGGAATAATCAGCCGCATCAATCGGCAATCCCCGCTCCTGCCAGATTTCAAGCAGTTCCTTTACTGTTTCGGTCTGTCTGGGCGACAGTTTTTTCCCGTAATACAGCGCCGAATAGGTTTGAATTTCCAGCGTGTGATGCACCCTTTCCCGGAATCTTGCCCTAAATTCCGTTTCATCCATTGTTACATAATCTTGTCTGGTGATTGTCCCCATACTCTAACCCCTCCAGTTATTTTAATTGTTCCATCTGCGCCATGAGCCTTTTCTCTAATCCCTGCAGCTTTCTGCATACATACAAAAAAGCTGCGCAGAGTAATCTCTGCCCAGCCTTCAGTTTTCTGATTAGCATTGGGAAATTATCATAGTATTCAACTCATTTAATGCGAAGACGTTTTGTGTAGTGATTTTTCGTATTTTTCCAGGAAATCCTTTAAAAAATCCAGGTTGTCTTGATCTGCCTTTTCTAATAGCTTACTAACAACTGCGTTATAAGAATCATGATTGCGCTTGTGGCCTTGGTACGCCATTTCCCCCTTCGGAGTAAGCCGCAAGACAATCTTCCGGCTGTTATTCGGATCGGAATCTTTAATCACGACACCTTTCTTCTCCAGGCGCATAATCATTTGCGATACCGCGCCACGGGTCACACCCAGGTTGCGGGCAATTGCCGAAAGATGCAGGTTTTCGTTTTCTTTAATAAACTGAACCATATGTATCTCTGAATGATATAACAGCGTATCGGTATCGAAATAATTCACTTTAGCGTCTTTTTCATAAAATCCAGCTATTATGTTGAGAAGTAATTGACTGATTTCTAGTTTGTCATCTATCATATGCAATATTGTATAGCTGCTATACACTCTTGTCAAGTCATGTCGAAAAATAATCTCCCTGCCTGGCGACTTGCTTCTCCTATTTCCGCAAAAGGGGCCCGTTGGACGGCACAGATATCCTATCTCCAACAAAGCCCTTCATTTGCTCCAAAATCATCTCTATCTTCAGGCAAAAAAACACAAAAAGTACCCTCACCATAGCTTAACTTGCTTTACCGCACTTTTATGACGCAGGTAAATCAAACATGCCACCAGGCTCAGAAAAAATACTCCATTGCAAGAAGCACATAATGATATAGCCAATCGCCACTAACAGGAATAAACCGTTGATCAATTTATCCGACATACGCCTCACCCTCTGTTTTAGCGTACCATGTTTCTTTTTCTTCTGATGTTAACTTCAGGTTATACTTTGGTTAATTTTAATCGAAACAGAAGTATCAAAATTTTTTAAGAGTTTTGTATATTGCCCAACACTTACGCATCCGGTACAGCCGGCATTTTAGTTGATTAGTTTTCATATTCTCCATAAAAATCAAACCTGCGCGAACTGACCTGTTTCATGTCAGACGCGCAGGTTAACATTACAAGAATGAACTGCATTACCTATTTTCTACCTATTAAACATTAATGCTATAATCGTCAAAAATTTAATTCGGCTGCGTTATGAAATAACATAGCTTTATAAAGTTAGAATATGCGGATGCCCTTGCTCCGCTTCGCTTTCCTGTTCATAATCTATATTCTCATATTCAAATCCAAAAAGATTTAGAAACTCCCTGCGGAATCGCTCGACAGCACCGCTAACATCCTGATTCCCCGAACAGACCTGCTCCCATAGCTGCAGCACTTCCGCCTGGACATCTTCCCGCAGTTCCCGGTCATCAATCCTGATTACGGTTGTCTCATCGAAACGCCCACCCGCCGCATACAATCTGTCGGCAAATAGACGATAGATCTGCTCTATACAGTCTTCATTTATGTTTTTACTCTCCATGACTTTCGTGAGCAGCATCAAATATAACGGTACAACAGGAATGGCCGCACTGGCCTGAGTGACTAGAGCCTTGTTTACGGAAACAAAGGCTTGGCCCCCTACCGATTCAAGCTGATCATTCAGCAATTTTGCCGTTGCCACCAGATGTTCCTTAGCCTTGCCGATGGTTCCGCCTGTATAAATCGGATAGGTCAATTCAGGCCCGATATAAGAATAACTGACGGTCTTTACTCCCTCGGCCAAAACTCCGGCATTTTCCAGCGTCTCCAGCCAAAGCTGCCAGTCCTCGCCCCCCATGACCTTTACGGTCTGCCTGATTTCCTCTTCACTGGCCGGCTCCAGGGTAACATCATAAAGGTCGTGGGAATTCAGATTAATCGTTTTGCTGGTAAAAGGTTTACCAATAGGTTTAATAACGGAAGAACTCATTTCACCGGTAGCAGGATCGGTTCGGCGGGGAGCTGCAATACTATATACAACCAAATCAATTTTTTTCAAATCCTGTTTGATTAGTTCAATCGTTTTTTCCTTAATCTCATTAGAAAAGGCATCACCGTTGATACTTCTTGAATACAGCCCGGCTGCCGCCGCTTCCTTCTCAAAGGTGACCGTGTTATACCACCCGGCGGTTGCCGTAGTGTTATGAAGTGCATTCTTCTCCAAAGAAACGCCGATGGTACTGGCTCCACAACCAAAAGCAGCCACAATTCTTGACGCCAGACCATAGCCAGTGGACGCACCAATTACCAGAACCCGTTTAGGCCCCTCGAGCTGCTGCTCTGCTTTCACATATTGTATTTGCTTTTTTACCAGGTATGCACAACCCTCGGGATGTGCTGTAGCACAAACAAATCCGCGGAATTTTGGTTTGATTATCATATGAAGATCGACTCCTTGTCTTGGAAAATCACAGGGCCAGTGGTCTGTCTACTTTGAAAGCGTAAAAGAATTCGCGGGAATTTTTTCGCAAAGCAAGGCGGAGGGGGGGCGCACGATCGGACACAGATAAGCCGATGGCAACAAAGCATTGCGGGAAAAGGCCCGTAAAGTCATTATGATTTCAGAGTGGGCAGATCACTAAGTTCTTCAAGTCACCCATGGTATAGTTTGTCCCTATAAGGCAAAACTTTTACCTTTACATTGTAACACACAGCACGACCAAAATCTGCAAACTATGTAACAATACATCGAGGTTACGGCTAAAGTGTATTCATCAGTTCTAGTGTTGATCGCCTCGTACAGTTTCAATACATCCATGTTGAGGCTAAAGCGCCGCGCCGGTGTCTGGTGCCGCCGCCTTCGACAGTTTCAATACATCTATGTTGAGGCTAAAGGACCCAGTTCACCAATTTGCCTTTAACCGCGTTACTAGTTTCAATACATCTATGTTGAGGCTAAAGGTCTTTGAGACACAACTCCTACACATCTCGGATGAAAGTTTCAATACATCTATGTTGAGGCTAAAGTGGCACTTGGCAGTTTGAACATGCAAAGCATTTGATGTTTCAATACATCTATGTTGAGGCTAAAGGCCGAGAAGCTTGAAATGCTTCCCGGCTTTTCTCTGTTTCAATACATCTATGTTGAGGCTAAAGGGCAGTAAAATCAGGCTTTTCTAAAGTACCTGTAGCCCTAGAATATAGCATTAATAAGAGTTTCGCAATTTTTCCAGCCGCCTAGCGTGCGCTGACACTTTGTTACAAAATCACCTATAAGCCTTATCCCTTCTCGATTTGCACGATTCGAGGAAAATAAACGGTTGGGAAAATTAAAGTAGCATTGCTTCCTGATTATGAAGCCGGACTCCGATAATTTCTTCATCAAATACATAGTCACCGGTCATTTTAAACAAAGCAACAAAATCCACTTCTTTATCAATCTTTTTCTCCAGTTCACTTTTTAGCTTGATTAAATCAGCCGGAGTGATTTCGCCCCGAAATACCGACTTTTGGAATGGCACCAGATACTTTTTACAGATTTTAAATACTTTACCCACCCGCTTTTCACCGATGTCATATACCAGAATCACATAGTTATAATTCTTAGCCATCCCGATTACCTCCGCTCTTTTTCCAGAAAAGGAATAAACGGTGTCCCTTCGACCACATGCTTTTTCAACTTATAAGCGTCATATTTGATTGCTGTTAGATAGCTAACCTTTCTTTTCATGGTACTATGGTCAAAAACTTGCTGAAATCGCTCCTCCAAAGCAGTAATAAAAATATCACGACCTGGATCATTCAATAAGCAATAGTTGTATTTTTTATTGAAGTGTTTTCCTACTTGAATTCTGCGGTTATTTACCAAATCAAAAATAGTCCTAAATACAATGACCGGTTTAAAATGCTCCGATAAATCAAGGCTTAATGAAAAGCGCCGGTCGCTTGGTTCATGCAGAAAACTAATCGTCTGATCCAGATGAGTATGATATAGCTGCGATATAGTCTTCGTATACAATATGGTATTGCCAAAGCTGACCAGGGCATTCATCGGATTGTCCGGCGGCCGTTTTACTCTGCGGTTCATGACGAAATCATCAGGCAAAATGGAAGGAAAGGTCTCATAAAAGCGACGCCATATTTCCCCTTCCAGACTGAGCAGCATCGGTACATTGGTAATCCTGGGCAATAGCTCTGGAACCTCTTTCTTTAACCAGTCTAGATAGGGCTTTATTTCTTTGTTGCCGTGTTTGAAATAGTGATACAGCACCTCATGGATATTGGCCGCAATGGCACCAACGATAGCAGCGGCAATGGGCAGGCGATTCTCCCAGCAAGCTTTCGCCTGCAAAAGCATGACCTTACCGCTCACCCGTGCCTCTTTCGGATAGAAGGTCCCGCGGAATTGCCCGTAGTAATCGAAAAAATGCACCGTAATATTCGCCATGGACAAAAAGGAAAACAATTTGCTATTCAAAGAAATCTCGTTTAACAAATACAGTTCCTTCAGACCCTGGATGGGAATATGAGTAATTCCTCTTTCATTGCGAAACGTTAAGGAATTGTCTTCCCGCCCTAATGTCCCCGGCGTTCGGATATAGCGGGTGACGGGAGCCGATTTAGCCATCTTCATCTCTCCTTAAATAAAGCAATAGGCGTAGTAAGCACAGCGGTCACATTTCTTGCTATGTAGGGCAGGCAGCGGCTTATCCTGCGCCAAATATGTCTCGATTTCCGCCAGCAGACCTTTTAGCTTCTGTTCCGAAGCCTCATTCAGTTCCACTTCCACTGTTTTATAGGTTTGCTTATTACGCTCCAGGAACTCGAGCCGCCCCCTTCGCTCCAGCCCTTTTTGCCTAAGAATGTACAGATAGTACATGGTCTGCCAGGTAGTTGCCGCCACATCGGCATCGGATTTTTTCAGCTCCACAACAAATTCATCGGTCAGTTTATCCACCTTAATACCTTCTAGCTGGATTTCCGTGTTATTGCGTCCCTCACTGCGGATTTCATGTAAAATACGTCCGATCCGCACATCCTCACTGTCATCTTCAAAATTCAGTTTATGGGCAAATAACCAGCATTGGCGTTTGCAATGGATGTAATAGTTGACGATAGTTCCTGTTAACCTCATAACAGTAACGCCATCTCCTCTTTAATATAGCCTTCCCGATTAAATTTCTTCGCGCCGGTCAGGTTATCAAGCTCCATAAATCGCTCCCCATCAGCAATATAGTACATATCGCCTACAATCTCTGTATAAATCTGAGGCGTTATGGATCGCGAATCAGTCTGATTACCAAAATTGAATGTAAAATAAGCCATCTTTTCTCTCAGTTGCGACAGTTTCACCTGTTTCTCGGAATACTCCATTTCCCTGTCGGCCAACAAAGTATTGAATTCCGCCCAGACCTGCGTTCCGTCTAACGTTACTTCCGTACCGTTCTCATCTATACAGGTAACCTGATGGGCAATAAATAAGGTATAGTGTTTTTCTGTGATTAACCTCATGTCTTTTTCCACATCTTTAAACTGCAACTGCTGCACTTTTTTAATAAAGTAGTTCCAGTGTTTCGGGTTAGCTTTTTGCCGTTCGTCATTCATCCGCTCCAATATGAGTTGATAGAAACTGCCAAAGCTTTTATCCCGCAACATCCGCCGGCAGTCTTCAACCTGCAGGTCCTGGAGTGTGCGCAGATCATCGCGATAAATACCAGTGGCCTTGACCAGGTTAAAGAAGAAGGCATGGCAATCCTCCCGCAAACAGGACCGGTTTATCCGGCCTAAAAACTGCTCCTCACCATCCAAAATGGAAATGTCTTTAAACCCGATGTCCATGTCAATATCCACGCCAGCCTCAATCACTTGAGTAGCAACCACTATGGCATTAGGCAGCAAGAATTCCCCGTCGTCATTGGTACCCAATTGCTGCAGTACTTTTTTCCGCACCAAATTGCTGTCATCCCCGGTTAATTCAAATAGGGGCATTTCCAAATTCATTGCCTGCAGCCGCCGGTAAAAGCTTCGAGCCGAACCTTTGGAGATAAATTCAATAAGCAAACGGGTAGGTTTTCCCTGTTCGCGCCGCTGGGCCAATTGCTGCTGCACCTCTGTTAAGAGTTCGTCCCCCGTGATAACCTGGTAGCGCGAAAGCAGTTCAAAATGCAGGTCCACCCGGTCACGAAACAAGGGATGCTGAAAGTACAAGTCCCGCTGGGTAACTAATGGGCAGGTACAGTTTTCTTCCCCCACCAGCAAGTCTAAGTTGGGCAGCGTGGCGGACATCACAATGATCTTTAGATTGAGCAGCTTGGCAAAAGACTGCAAAAAGTGAATGATCTCTTTCCAGATAGAGTTTTTATAACTTTGAATCTCATCCAGGATAATCACGCTGTTGCATAAATGGGTTAAGGCCAGATTGGATTCCCGGCCAATACCAAACAAGTAGTTAAAAAAGTTGACATGGGAAGTTAATGTCAACGGATACTGCAGCATTTGCCGCTGCAGCAGGACTGCCTTGAAGTCAAAGCCAGGCTCTTCGGTATCTGCTTGCTTAGCTTGAACTGTCACTTCCTTGGCGCTGACGATGGGCGTAATCGAGTTGATCACTTGCACCGGATACTCTTGGCGCAGTGCTTGCGGGAAAATCCTATCCAACGCTTGCTTCGTCTGTTCGACCAGCGCGTTAAACGGAAACACATAAACAATCTTATTAAGCTCCGGCTTACGTTTCAGCAAGGTTAAGGCCAGATTGACCGACATATAGGTCTTGCCGGCCCCGGTGGGGGCTTCCAGATAATAAAGCTGTTTATCCAGATTCTGTAGGAGCTCCCGCTCTGTGTCGATAAATAAGGAAGACCGCAGTCTATTAATCCCGCTCAGACCGGCGGTAGCCGGATCATTACGGAACTTAGCTATGCCGCGGCAAATTCTCGTATTTTGAAAAGCCTCCCATACCGGCAGCAAAGGCCGGTCCCCGCCAAAATAGAAAAAGTCCAATTCTTCTCCGGTGTCATACGCGTGAGTGGCATAAAAATCACAGGCGGCCAACGTGGAATAAAGTAGTTTGGTCAGTATGTAAAAAGGAAACGGGCCATGACTGTCCGCTACCCGTTCACACCTGCTTTTCAGCACTTGTTCAATCGGATTCCTAGAACGCAAACGCTCCTGATAACGGTAATAATACACATAATCCGGTACCGTCGGCTTTCTCGCTATGATACTTTTATATAGCTTGTCCAGTTGCATTTCAAAATCAGTATGTTCACCATTCTCTTCCTCTGCATTGCCCAAATAGGTATGGTGCCGCGAAATAACATAGGCAAAAGCATAGATGATTTGCTTTAAGAAACCCACTTCTTCAGCCTGCACAGCAGAAACGGTCGCCTCCAGATCGTCAAGCTGAATATCCAGGTATAGTAAAGCTGACAGGAGAGCATGGGAAGAATCACCTGAACAGCGCAGCTTTCCCATAGATAAACTCTTCATCCTTTTCTTTTGAAAAGCGGGATTCATTTTCCCCAAGTCATGCAAATACACGGCTGCTTTAAACCACTTCACAATCAGCGCCTTCGCCGCTGCACTGAGCGGCTGTCCGTCAACCGTAAGGCTATCTATCGCCCGTTGCAGCGCTTCATATAATCCATTGTGTTTTGCCAGCTTGTCCATGTAATGAAACACCAGGTCAGAGTGGCCTGCCAGAGCTTCCGGTGCCTTACCGCTGCCGCTTTGGGCCGTGTGGGCCAGTAGCTCTTCAGGCCCCTCGATCAGATAATCCTCAATACGCAAGCTATCCCCCCTCTCTCAATATAGAAATATCCGGGATATTCAACCATCCCGGATATCGATTATATAAAATACAACACCCGCTCACCGTCACTATACAGCCGCCCGGCATCCGCCTCTTGAATCGAAGCCAGATCAACTTCATGGTTGGTCAACGCCAAGGGCTGGAACACATAGCCGTTGTTTTCGGCATTCAACGCAACCGGCATATACTCTTTAAAGAAGTATTTATCCTGACCTGGCTTAGACTTTCCCCGCAGCTTGCAACGCATGGTATCACCCGGATGGAGCGAATCTATAAACGAAACCGCTTGGGGCGCTGCCAAGGTCACTAGCGCCGGTTCACTGATCGCCGCCGGATGGTCATTCTTACCCAGATACGGCATATATACGCACTGCGACCGCAGAAAGGCGTCCGACAATCGGTCGAACACAGCGGCCTCCAGCCCGTCCTCAGCGATGTAAATCGTCCAATGCGGCTTTTCCAGCCACTGTTCCCGGACATTCAGCACATTGCCTTCCTCCTGGCTGGCATAGCCGACCGTATTATTGAAGATTTGAATTTTCTTGGCAAAGTACCCCCGGTCGCCGTGAGGCACAATGCTGATCCGGGCCTGCTGTAATACGGCATAAAACTCGGGAAATACTTGGAGTTCCCTGGCCTTCTTGCGATTGGCGGCTAAGGGAAAATTGGCATCATATTGCTGCAGATAGCCGCCCAGGCCAAGCACCGCCCCGAGCAGACCCAACAGCGCTATTTTGTGAATATGGCTGTAGGTAAAATAGGCATAGCTGTTGACATCAGGCTTCTTGAAAAAGGCCGTTTCTCCCTTTAGCTCGAAACGAAGCGCCCGCATCGCTATAAAACCGCTCTCGTAATCAGATTGTAGCGTCTAAGACCCTCGGCTGCCAGACGCACTTCGGTCGTATAAGGATTCAGGTACAGCTCAATTTGTTCAATCTGCTCCCGGCTGCCTGCCAGAATCGGTTCCAGCGCCGAAAGGTCATATACCGTCTTATTGTCCTGCTTATATACCGTCACATAGGGGTCCAGGTTGGGCAGATAAGCCAGCGAACCTGCCTTCATCACAATAAACAGGCTAAAGGCGTTTTCGCTGCCCGACTTGCTGTTGGTTTGCAACGCGGTAGCTCCCAGCAAAGCGCCTTCTTTAAAAACGGCGTAAGCTTCGGTGGTATAACCCTCAAACTCGGTCAGTCCGGGCAGCCCGGCATAATGGTCATAGTGGTTGGGATTCACCGTAAAAGGATATACGTAATGCGCTTCGTCGACCATAATCTTTTTGCCAATGGACGTGGCATCGTTTCCCTGGCTTTTTTCATTGGAATTGCGGAAAGGCGACAGAATATCCTGCACCTCCACATTGGCATCTTCATACTTATTGAAGCCCTGGCCGATCTGCACGGCGCCGGTCAGACCGATGTTCTGCCCTTCCACCGCAAAGGTCGCACCAAAATTCATAACATCCACGCAGGAAAACAAGCGCTTTAATACGGTCACCGAATCCTTGGCGACACTTTCCTCAAACAAATACTGATACCGTTCCTGCAAATCCCTGGGCTGCAGCTTTTCGCCCTCTTTGCCCTTGCCCACTTTATAGGAACGAATGTACAGCACCTTTTCACCATTCAACTCCCACAACCGTTTCATGCTATACTTTAAGGCTTTGTCGCTGCCAAAAATATTTCCGTCACTGGTTGTCTTCGGCAATCCGCTAAAGTCGGCATTCCAGTTGGCCATCCGGCTGACAATGCCAATCAAACCGATCACGCGCTGCTTCATTTTCGCCATATTATTCCGCCCCTTTATCTGTTTTTTCAAACAGCAAATTATAAGCAAAGATGCCTGCCAGTAGCATTTCACGGGCATCGCCCCGGTTATCCGTTTCCGGCAGATAGCCCATCACCATGGAAAACGCCTGGTTAAACCGGACATGGTTCACCCAGATTTCGTGCTTATACAGCATGTAAATCTCCTGGAGCCGCTGCTTCAACTGCTTCCCATTCTTAGCCCGCAAAAATGGCTCATATTTGTCGCCCGTGAGTTTTTGTGCCCGCGACTGACTCACCAGATAGTAAGCTAATTGACCGGCCGTAAAATAAAACTCCTCATCACTTTCACAAACAGCCAGCCCGGTTGACACCAGTTTAGCTCGCAGAGAATCTACGGTATCCTTAATACGGTCTGCCATCATCTGTCCCCCTTTTTCATCCAATACCATTTGAATGGATAAACGCAAATTAAACGCATCGGCAAGGTCTGCCAAGCGCACCGTTTCTACCTGCAGCAATTGCTCTACCAGCAGCCGCAGCGTAATCTTGGCGAATAACCCTTGCAAAGAGATGCTTGTCCCTTTATAGAGCCAATCATGCAAAGCCTGCCTGCTTTGCATATATAGGGCTACCATCTGAGCCGTAAAATCCCCGGCTCTCACCTCCGGTTCATTGGTCAAAAAGGACTGTCCCAGCCGTCCCCGGAAAAACCGGTTGCTGATAGCCTTGTGAACAGCCGCTGTATCAGCTAGTGCATCATAATATCTTTCTTCTCCATCGCTATTCCTTACCTGCAGGAAGTTGCCCCAATCCACCGCCAGCTTTGTCTGCGGCGGGAATGGCACATTCTCATAACCGTAGATCTCGTTGTATTTGCCATCCAGATAAATATGGAAGGTGCCTTCCGGCGGCACTGGTCCAGCGGGCGGAACAAAGCCCGACCCATAGCCAAGCTTGTTCATCACATAGACCGGCTTGGCCGCAGCCAGCCATTCCGTAGTCTTTCTGGCCAGCAGCGCCTGCTGTAACGGCACCCGGTCAGGCGCCTCGACCCGCATGGTTTTGTGCGCCAGAAAAGGCTTCTTGCTGTTCATGGACATATCAAAGCTGGGCAGCCCAATAAGGCCAGCCGTTCCGATCTGGTTATAGTCATTGCTGTTAAAGATCTTGGGTATGGTATAGAGGAGGTATTCAAGCTCATATAACTCTTCGCTGGGCAGATTTTGATATACCGGCGGAACCGTAAAAAACAGTTTCACATAGTTTTTAAAAGGCAATGGCCTGATAAAAGCAGTCAATTCTTCCAGGTAAGTGTCATACCACTGGGCAACCTGGTCAATCAGCCCGTTCCGCTCCTCACTATCCAGATACGCCAGGGCTCTGGCATAGTCCGAGTCTTGGAAGAAATCCAACCCCTGGCTGCTCTTACTTTTATCCTGCGGCAGCAATTCCAACCACTTCTGACGTACCGCTTCCCTGCCGGCTGCTATCAGAAAGCGCTCTATATTTTCCCGTACGGAGAACTTAGCCGCTTCTTTTTCTCCCAGAAAAACATCCCGTTTCATAAAAAGGGTAAAAGGGTTATTGCCATGCACCTGTTTCTTAGGATCAACCGGCTTATTCATATCAATAAGCGAGCTTGCGTACTCCTGACAAATAAACCAAGGAAGCAACTCACTGGCTGCCGGTTCCTCCTTACGGGCAACGATTAGATGATTTTTTTCAAAATCCGCCGCTTGTTCAGCCCAGCTCTTTCCCAGTTCCAACCGGATATACAGACCTTCTTTTAAGCGATAGTTATCCTGGATGATCTTGGGGAACTGCTGTTGGGCCTGTTGGAAGCCCCCCGCCAAATCTCTGATCAAAAGCCTTACCTCCTCACCTTATTTGAGGTACTTTGCCAGGCAGAAACCGGCGCCAAGGATGGAGCCTTTTTCCGCCAGCCCGGAGCCCATCACCACATTAGCCAGCTTTTGCGAATAGGCATCCTCCTGAATCAGCAAATGCAGTTTATTGCCCAGCAGCTTACGTCCTTTGTAGACCATCGCCAGGGGCTTGCGATTTTCAATGAAAGCACCCTGAATAAAAGGCTGCTTCATCGACTCTACAGCATCGGGCTTCAAGGATTTATATTTCTTCTCCGCATTGGCATGAAGCCGCTCGATTAATAGTTCGAGGCTATCGTCCGGCAGCCAGGGCTTGCCATCAATAGTAACAACCGTCGGAGTTACCGTCAGCAGTTCCGTAATATGACCAAGGCGACGGGGTTTTAGTTCACTGGCAATCAGTTGAAAATAATCACTCTCCCGGCATGATTTCAAGCACTGCTGCAAACGGGCAGCTATATCCTCCAGCGAACTGCGAACAGTAATGACATAGATTCGTCCTTCCTGATAAAGCCCGTCTTTTTCAACCGGATACAGATTGCTAAACACAAAATGTTTATAACTTTTTTCGTAATGAGTCTGTTTTAAAAGCGGATCACCTAACTGGGCCTGACTAAGCCAGTTCCCGATCGGTTCCAGAATCTGCAGATGATGTGTTGACTTTTTAAGCAATACCGTCAGTTTCAATTCAAAAAACAATAAGATTCCCCCTCATCCCGAATCCGGCAAGTATAATAAGGTCCTACACACAGTTGATTCTTAAAAGTCGTCACCAATATCAACAGGTATCCTTATGAAAAATATGGAAATTAAACTATGATATTTTGATTCTTTATAAAAACATAAAATTCCTGCTAAATTAACAAATTTAGCAATAAATTCCTTTCAAGGTTCGACGGGGCTATGCAAACTACAATCTTTCCATCAAAGAAAATAGAAAAAGCAGTTGCTTTTGGCATCTGCTCTGCATTTAAGAATACATTTTTTTGCACAAGTTATTTTTTCTCTATTACTGACATAGGTTTGAATAAGTAGATAGTATAACTCTGAATAAGTTAAAGCTAACTCTTTCATTGTATTGGCAATTAGAAGGGAATATTTTTGATTTAAATTAAAATGCTCCCCATCTAGTAAATATAGATATAGAATACACTAGGTGTTACGGTTATAAGTAAAACAATAATATTGCCCTGCCAAAATGCACGTACAATTTTCAATACGCCTCTTTAGCGTTACGGTTAAGCTTTCGCAATAAATATGCTTGTCCTAAAAGAATACAAGGAGGTGGAGATATGTTGCGAATCTTTACGGGTTTTATAATCTTACTTTTTGTATTGGCAGTAATTTACTTTAGGCCCATATCGTTTACTATATTAATTCAATAGGTAAAACATTTTCTTTATCCATTATATCTTATTTATGTGAATTACGGAAGAATCCAGTTTCTTATTTTCCATAATTTCCTCATATATCCATATTCATAGCTCTAATTTATCTAGTGAAAATCTTTAGCATAAATTCTTTTCTAAATATTACCCAAATTAAACAATGAGCAGGATATGTAAATTATTAAATAGAATGTATATTATGGTAATTATTGTAGAAATTTGGAGGTATCGGATATGAAAACATTATTTAGGGAAAGTGGTGATATGTTTGGATAGTCTGCTAAGTGGTATTGGGTCAATGATCAGGATGGTCATCTTTATTGCAGTCATCGTTGCTGGTTTTGGAATTTATTCATACAATAAACTTCAAAGATTTGGGCAAGGTGTTAAGTCTGCAAATGCAACCGTTTTAACGGTGATTCAAAAAAGAGCTGATTTAGTAAATAAACTAATGGATATAGCCAGAGAGTATGGTAATCATGAGAAATTAGTACATATAACCTTATCCAATAATCTCGTTGATACATTTAAAGAAGCTTCGGCAGCGATGGCTAATCTGAACGCAATGGCAGCAACCTATCCGGAATTGAAGGCGAATGGTGCCTATCAACAGCTTATGAATCAAATTAATGCAGTCGAGACGGAGTTACAACATAAGCGAGAACAGTATAATCATGTGGCACAGACGTATAACTCCGAGAGATTACAAATTCCTACCGTACTATTTTCCGGAGTATTAGGGTTTAATGAGGCCCCATACTTTGACTTTGATAATTTGCAGGAAATTAAAGAATTCAAGACCGATGACGGGCAGCTGCTCAAGGAAATGCTTGCTACAGCTTCGTCCAGGGCTATGGACGTGACACAAAAAGGACTAGATAAAGTTCAGACTAAGTTGCAAAAGAAAACAGAAAATGACATAAATGATTGTGAAAACGAAATCAAGTAAAAATCAGAAAAACACGGGGATCGGGTATTTGTCTCCATGAGTATTCCCTACTATATTGCATATTCTTTTTAAAATAGATTATAATACTTAAAAAGAGTCGGCATGCTGCAAACATGCCAACCCTAGGCTGCAACCGGAAACGGTTGACTCAAAGTTAAGTCGTGAAAATAACCGCCACACCTTCAGGGGAGCGGTTATTTGCTTTTCATGACCAAAACCATGAGCAAATGATAACGCTTCATAGGTAGTCATAGGCCTCCCCCCTTTTCAGGGGAGTGGGAAGAGACTTTCTCTGTTTGTTTGTGTCCAAAATCTCCAAATCAATATCTTTACTGCACACAAAAATAGAAATGAGTTCTTGAGCTTTTGACTCATCACTCATTTCTATCAAATCTTTTAGCGAGATAATATTTGTTTTAATCGAATCTCACATCGCCTTTTGCGCTCAGGCGATGTTAAAGTGCGATCTATTCTCACCTTGTTAGTAGGGGTAGACATTATTTTTTCAAATGAAGCTACCACCTTTTTACTATTTAATGTGAAATCTTTGGTAAATGACGATGTAGCCATCTATACCCCTCCTTCCTCCTAGGCACATCACTGCTATTATTAGAACATGCCACAATACATTTATATAAACCTTAGTCAATGAATTTGATCAATGTCCATTAATAAGCGTGAATCAGAAATTTTACCTATGTCCTATTACAATGGGCGCTTCCTAGTCGATTACAGATTTCCATAACCTTTAAGTTTGTGATTTATAAGCTCAATATTGAAATCCTGATATCCCTGCATTTGAGACCAGTTTATCATCTCCTTATGGTCCGGATGTTTGGGATCAGCTATTATTTCCAAAAAATCGTAATATCCCGGTTCTCCGCCCACGTCCTCGGGTGGGGCATTTCCCTCCCCTTCTACGCAAACCGAATAATTATGTGGATAGCTTTCGATTACATTACCCACTTCAATCCAATGTCGCCACTCATCACCAAAATCATAAGTATATTGTATTGTTAAATATTTAGGAATGTATTCGGATAATTTACAATCCGCTTCCTTGATCATGGGAATGTCCTTAGGATATTCAAAGGCATCTTCCCCGCACACGATATTGGTGATTGCCTTATCCTTGTCAATAACATTAAAATCATGCAAATGACAATCCTGCCAAGTAAAGAGTATCTGTAATATATGATGTAACTGCAGAAAAGTAAAATGTAGCGGAACAACCACCTTGCGCCAAACTTTATAGTCGGTAAGTTCAAGGGTAATCATTAGCTCCACTGCCTGACAGTCAAAAATTGAAGTTCCCGTAAAATTTTCCAGATCTTTATATAAGCATTCATTAGGATGTTTATAAGCCCCTTTGCCAATGCCTACAAGATGAGTACTCACCCGTCGATTAACAGAGCTTTGAATAACCATATTACTCTGTAATTCATCTGCATGCCAATATACCATTTCACAAGCCTTGTTCATTTTGGCAACACTTGACCGGTCTTTTGTTTTGGCATAAGTAACTACCGGCGAATGTTGAGTAAAATTCTCAACCAGCTCAGGTTTCATACACTCAGCTAATAAGGTTTCCCTAATACTAAAGATTATAAGCTCATCAAGATTTTTAAAGTTTCTCGCTTGTATCCCATAGAGTACTATGACATAATGATTGCTGTCGTTCACTAATACCACTGTTTTTTTACGATTGACAGTAATTAAGTTAGCATGCCATGAAAACAATGCCGGCTCACTGGTATTTACTAGTACAGGTTCTATTTTTAATTCTTCAAGAAGTTTTTTTGTACATTGAATTAGCATTCTAACCTCCATCAAATAAAGAAATAAGCCCTAATCCACTAGCAAGATTAGAACCTATTTCTTTATGTCATATTTATCTTTCCCTTTAAAAATGCCTGTACTTGCTCTGCACTTTTAACAGCTAAATGAGCATCGGCCTCGTTTAGTTCCAAGCTAAATGGATATCTTGCCTGCACTCCATAATCAGTTAAGTTTAAACAGTCTTCCCTGATCTGCATGAAATTTTCGTCATATTTCATGCAGGTCTTGTTTAAGGCCACTAAATCATGAACCCGCTGAATTGCTCCACCATGAAAAGCAATAAATCCTTTTAAATATTTTTCCGCACTCTGCTGACAATGATAACAAATAATTTCAACCGGAACTGGCTGCATTTCTTGCAAATAAATAGCCGAATCTAAATCCTGCTTAGCATAGCGAAACCATTCTTGCGCAACCAAATTATTGTTCATATAAGAGTACTCCCTCATGGGCAATTTTATGCTCCATGGTTGCTGCTGAAACTACGCGTTCATTGAATTCATCATCATCATATACTAGCAAATCAACCGGCATGTCTACATCCTGCATCATCGCTTTTCTTATCTTACGTAAAATATCAATTTTGCGTAAACCGGCTAAAGAAGCGACGATACATAAGTCAAGATCACTATCATCAGTATACGTATTATCTGTATAAGAACCGAATAAATATATCTTTTTCACATCTATACTATTTTGAATAACACTAATTACGCTTTCAAGATTTTCTCTGACATTGGTCTGCTTACTCACGCCCGTCACTCCCTTCCATGTTTATATTATAACACAGCTATAAATTGTTTATAAATTCCAATTAAAAATAATCCGGCCAGTTCTAAAATAATGCTAAACTAGTCGGATTACCTGTTACTTTAATGAACCTGGCACCAATGGCATGTTTCAATACATCCATGTTGAGGCTAAAGGTTTCCCTGGTTTCAATACATCCATGTTGAGGCTAAAGAGCTATAAGCGCAGTCAGCGACGTTGCATTTAATTAGTTTCAATACATCCATGTTGAGGCTAAAGATGTGAAGGCCCGTGAAACAGCTAACATGATCAGGTAGTTTCAATACATCCATGTTGAGGCTAAAGTCACTCAGTCCGAGGGTGAAATGGATGCTTGGATGTTTCAATACATCCATGTTGAGGCTAAAGCCTGCTGGATGTATATGCCCATCTGACCTATTACAAGTTTCAATACATCCATGTTGAGGCTAAAGTCACTCAGTCCGAGGGTGAAATGGATGCTTGGATGTTTCAATACATCCATGTTGAGGCTAAAGCCTGCTGGATGTATATGCCCATCTGACCTATTACAAGTTTCAATACATCCATGTTGAGGCTAAAGTAACCATTTACGCAGGTTATGATCATTTCTGTTTTGTGTTTCAATACATCCATGTTGAGGCTAAAGTTCATGCGCGCCGCCGATGTGGAACCTAGCTAATTCGTTTCAATACATCCATGTTGAGGCTAAAGATACAATCCGCTGCACCTAATGGAACACATTTAGAAAGTTTCAATACATCCATGTTGAGGCTAAAGTTCATGCGCGCCGCCGATGTGGAACCTAGCTAATTCGTTTCAATACATCCATGTTGAGGCTAAAGATACAATCCGCTGCACCTAATGGAACACATTTAGAAAGTTTCAATACATCCATGTTGAGGCTAAAGAATTTATACCGGATGACCTACAACCGGTCCAACTGTTTCAATACATCCATGTTGAGGCTAAAGTCGGCTTCTTCATCATCCACTTCTCCGTCCCCCGATGTTTCAATACATCCATGTTGAGGCTAAAGAACAGGGTCGCTGGCTGCTGTGGCTGTCTGTCGCCTGTTTCAATACATCCATGTTGAGGCTAAAGATTTGCCGACCTTGTGTAATTCGCAGACGAATCCCGAGTTTCAATACATCCATGTTGAGGCTAAAGGACGATCCCCGGTGCAGCGTGGTCAGCGTGAGCTAGTTTCAATACATCCATGTTGAGGCTAAAGTATCTCCTTTAACAACGTATCAAGCTACGAGCAAAGTTTCAATACATCCATGTTGAGGCTAAAGCTATACCAGCCTTTTTATCAAACAAACCGCTTATTAGTTTCAATACATCCATGTTGAGGCTAAAGCCGTAGCAAATATGTTGCTTGCTGCCGGGGTGCAAGGTTTCAATACATCCATGTTGAGGCTAAAGATTTTACCCCTGTTGATCATGTCAATTATTTTAATAGTTTCAATACATCCATGTTGAGGCTAAAGTTCTGCGATACCAGGTAAGTTGACGCTTGGCAAAATTGTTTCAATACATCCATGTTGAGGCTAAAGGGCAGTAAAATTAAGCTTTTCAAATATGCCTATAGCCATAGAATACAGTATTTATAAGGGTTTCGCAATATTTTCCCAACCATACTCTACTTTTTATTTGCTTCGCTGTAAAATCCCCGCCAGTCCTTGTATTATCTCACTTTATAAGACTCAGCAAAAAAATAAAGGTTGGGAAATTTCAGTGGCAATTAGTCCAAATAGTAAAATCATATAAAGTGGACTGTCTATAATAAACTATTTTTATTACTGTCGCACAAATTGAATAAGCCAGAGAAGGCTGACAGACCCTAAGATAGCTGTCAGCCTTCTCTGGCTTATTCTTTTATCTTCTACTTCCGTCCAGTCTATCAGCGGTACTTTTTAATACCATCTTCCAGGGTATGCCAGGACAGCACGGCACACTTGACGCGGGCCGGCATGTTGGAGATATTTTTCAGCGCCGCCGCTTCGTCCAGTACTTCCAGTTGCTCGTCGTCGGTAATATCCCGTTTGATCATGCCCAGGAAGGTGTCGATCAGCTCCTGCGCTTTTTCTACCGTCTGGCCCCGGATCAGATCAATCATCATTGAAGTCGAAGCCTGGGATATGGCACAGCCCACGCCGGTAAACAGGGCATCCCGGATGACTCCGTTCTCCAGCTTAAGCTCCAGTTCAATCTCATCGCCACAGCTCGGATTGCGTCCCTTTAACGTTACCGTCGGATTGTCCATATGCTTTTTATTGCGGAGCGACTTGCTGTGCTCGGCAATAATCTCCGTATAAATTTCATTAAGCTCCATAGCCCAGCACTCCTCTCACCCGGCTCAGGCTGTCAAGCAATGCGTCTACATCTTCGCGGGTATTATAGAAATAAAGGCTGGCCCGGCAGGTGGCATTGACGCCCAGGTAATGCATCAGGGGATGGGCACAGTGATGTCCGGCCCGGATAGCAATCCCATCGGCATCTAAAATGGTGGACACATCATGGGGATGTACATCCTTGACATTAAAGGAAATCACCCCGGTTTTATTCGTCAGATCACCACAGCCGTACAGTGTAATATAGGGCAATTGCTGCAGTCTTTCCACCGCATAGCGAACCAGTTCCCGTTCTTCCCTTTCGATGACATCCAGACCGGTTTGCTCCAGATACTCAATGGCGGCCGTCAATCCTACGGCGCCGCCCACATTCTGCGTCCCCGCCTCAAACTTGGCCGGCAAAGGCGCAAAGGTGGTATCCTGCTCTTCCACATACTCAATCATATCGCCGCCGCAGAGAAAAGGCGGCATAGCTTCCAACAGTTCCTCCCGGCCGTATAAAACGCCGATCCCCATGGGTGCCAGCATTTTATGACCTGAGAAAACAAAAAAGTCCACGTCCAGCTCCCGGACATTCACTGCCAGATGGGGCACACTCTGCGCACCATCCACCACAATCACGGCGCCAACCGAGTGAGCCTTAGCGGCAATCCGCCGGATCGGGTTGACAATACCCAGCACATTGGATACATGAGTCACCGCTACCAGCTTGGTTTTCGCCGTGATTTTAGCCTCGATCTCCTCTTCCGGCAGCACGCCGTCGGCATTGACGTACATGTATTTCAACACAGCGCCGCGCGCTTTGGCCACCTGTTGCCAGGGTACCAGATTGCTGTGATGCTCGGCAATGGACAGCACAATTTCATCGCCTGCTTCGATAAACTGCAGGCCATAGCTGTAGGCAATCAGATTAAGCGATTCGGTGGCGTTCTTAGTAAAAATAATCTCCTCGGTTTTGGCTGCCCCCAAAAAATGACGCACTTTCTCCCGGGCATTTTCATACAGTTCGGTCGCCTTCACACTCAGTCCATAGGCGCCCCGGTGAGGATTGGCATTAGACGTGCCATAATAGCCTTCCAGCGCTTTAATGACAGACAAAGGCTTTTGGGTTGTGGCTCCGTTGTCGAGATAAACCAAGCGCTTGCCGTTTGCCGTAGGCTGCTTGAGCAGGGGAAAGTCTTTAAGATAATTACTGGACATAGGCTAGCCTCCCTTTCACATAGGACGAAATTTCTTCTTTTAACTGCTCAACCGGTATCCGGGCCAGGATGGGTTCAAAGGAGGCCTCAATAATCAGCTTTTTCGCTTCATTTTCGCTAAGACCCCGGCTCATCAGATAAAACAGCTTGTTTTCATCTACTTTGCCGGCACTGGCGGCGTGCTGGCCTTCTACCGACTCTTCACCGCACAGCATCAGCGGCACCGACCAGTTGCGTACATCGGGACTGAGTAACACGGCATATTCTTCTTCTTTCCCCTTGGCACCGCGGGCCCCCTTCAGAAAGTCCAGCGTACCACGGAATATCTTCCGGCTCCGATCCAGCAGCGCCCCGCGGGCCTTGATCTCGCCCACCGACTGCCGGGCCTGATGGGTCAGGACATGATTGATATCAATGCTGCGGTCTTTATCGCCAAAATAGATGGACTGAATGCTGCCGGCGCTGCGGGCACCAACCAGCTGAGTCTGGCAATTGGTAATGGTCTGGCAGGCTCCCAGTTCGACCAGTGTACAGTCCACCTGCCCGTTGTCGCCGCTGACAACACCTACGGCATCCATTTGGTAAGCATCATCGGCAAGAAGCTGAACCTTGACCAGATGCACTACCGCACCGGCCTGGGCAACTACCTGAGTTATACCACTATGATAGGCGGCCGTACCGGCCTGGGAGGTATAACGAATGACCACCGTGATTTCACTATTTTCCCGGGCCAGGATGACCTGCCGGTCCACCAGAACCGGATCGGCCTCATCCAAATGATAGTGCAGAAGCAACGGGGTCTGACACTTTTGTCCTGCCGTCGTTTCAATAAAATATCCATTATTGGCGTGCTCCGCCACCAGGCGGTTCATGGTATCACTAACACCGGCCTTGGGCAGTGGTCCCAACTGTTGCAGTTGAATCTGACTGTCTTTGAGGGATGTAATGGTTACCGATTTTTCCCCGGTCAGAACCAGCGGCTGCTTGCGATAGGCCTTGACGACCGGAAAAGCAACAGGCATCGCTGTTTCATTGACACCCAGCCAATTCCAGGTCCGCACCGGAATCGCATTTACTATCTCATTATGTTTTTCCATGTCCTCACCTCTTAGCCAATGGCCCCTTCCAGTTCCATATTGATCAAATTGTTCATTTCCACGGCATATTCCAAAGGCAGTTCCTTGGCGACCGGTTCCACAAAGCCCCGCACAATCATGGCCTTGGCTTCTTCCTCGCTGATGCCGCGACTCATAAGATAAAAGACGGCCTCCTCGCTGATCCGGCCGATTTTTGCCTCATGGCCGATATCCACCTCATCCTGCTGGATATCAATCACCGGCAGTGTGTCCGACCGGGACAAATCGTCCAGCATCAGCGATTCACAGTTGACCGACGACTTGACGTGGTGGGCCTGCGGAGCCACCTTGATGGCGCCGCGGTAAGTGGCAACGCCGCCACCCTTGGCAATGGAACGGGAACTGATATTGGAAGACGTATAAGGGGCGGCGTGAATCACAGCCGCGCCGGTATCCAGATGCTGGCCTTCGGCGGCAAAGGTAACTCCGTTGAATTCCGCCCTGGCTCCTTCCCCCTTCAAAATGCTGCGGGGATAGAGCATGGAAATCTTAGAACCGAAAGAACCTGATACCCATTCGATTAAACCGTTTTTCTCAACAACGGCCCGCTTGGTATTCAAATTCAGCATATTGCGCGACCAGTTTTCGATGGTCGAATAGCGCAGGCTGGCACCTTCACTGACATAGAGCTCCACACAGCCGGCATGCAGGTTGGTCACGTTATATTTGGGTGCCGAACAGCCTTCGATAAAATGCAGCTTGGCCCCTTTATCCACAATAATCAGGGTATGCTCGAACTGCCCCGCCCCCGGGGCATTCAGACGGAAATAGGACTGGAGGGGAATATCGACTTCAACCCCCGGCGGCACATAAACAAAGGAACCGCCTGACCATACGGCGCCGTGAAGGGCGACAAACTTATGATCCCGGGGCGTAACCAGCTTCATAAAATGCTTTTTCACCAAATCCTCGTGTTCCCGCAGGGCGCTTTCCATATCGGTATACACGACCCCTTGCTTCACCAGTTCCTGCTTCACGTTATGGTATACCACCTCGGAATCGTACTGGGCACCGACACCGGCCAGCGATTCCTGCTCAGCCTGAGGGATACCCAACCGTTCAAAGGTATTTTTAATATCGTCGGGAACCTCCCGCCAATTCCCCTTCATCTCCGTATCGGGACGAACATAAGTCACAATGTTGTCCATGTCCAGTTCCTGTAAGGACGGCCCCCAGGACGGCAGCGGCGTCTTCGCGTAAATCTCCAGCGCCTGCAGCCGGAAATCGCGCATCCATTCCGGGTCCCGCTTCTCGCGGGAAATATCCAGGACGATTTCGGCCGTCAGACCCTTAGCCGCTTTGTAACGAGCCCGGTCCTCATTTTTTATATCGTATAGCCCCCGCTCAATGTCGGCGACGGCTGTCTTTTGCTTATCCATAGAAGTTTCACCCCGCTCTCCACATTACGCGTAGTCCTTTTCCGTTTCCTCGTTCCTACATCGCGCTTCAACCAACGGCGCATAGCCCTGTTCATTGATCTGTTCCACCAAACTGGCATCGCCGGTCCGGATAATCTGACCGTTTAAGAGTACATGCACCCGGTCAACCTGCAATTGTTCCAAAATTTTGGTGTTATGGGTAATAATCAGAACGGCATTCTGCTCATTTTTAAACTGACGCACACCGGCAGAAACAATACGTACGGCATCGACATCCAGACCGGAATCGGTTTCATCCAGCAAGGCCAGTTTGGGATTGAGCATCATCATTTGCAAAATCTCATTGCGCTTCTTTTCCCCGCCGGAAAATCCCACATTCACATGGCGCGACGCATAGCTGGCATCCATCTGCAGGGCTTCCATCGTCTTATGTAGTTTTTTCTTAAACGCCATGACTCGGACCGTTTCCCCGGTTACAGCGCTCTGAGCGGTCCGGATCAGGTTTTCCACGGTAATGCCGGGAATCTCCTCCGGGTTTTGAAAAGAAAGAAAAATCCCCTTGCGAGCCCGTTCATGGATTTTCAGTTCGCCAATATCTTCGCCTTCAAATAAAATGGAGCCGGCCGTCTTTTCATAGCGCGGCTGCCCCATAATCAGGTTAACCAGCGTAGTCTTACCGGAGCCGTTAGGCCCCATAATCACATGGACCTCACCCTTGTTAATCTCCAGGTCCAAACCCTTTAAAATTTCCTTACCGTCAACAGTCGCTCGCAGACCATGAATAGACAAAAGTTTTTCCGCCATTTTTTCACCTCATAATCATGATTATCAGGAACAATGAGTTAATCAGCAGTTCCTTACTATAATTTGTAACACAATTCACAATAATCCACACTATTCATACCGAATTACTCGGATTTAACTTTATTTTATTGCCTTTTCTATGTCCTGTCAAGCTGAACCGGCGGTCTCGGTTTAACCTTGTGATACATTCCGTATTTATTGTTCCCGGACCTAATCAACCGGTAGGAGAGCAAAGAATTAACGTTCAGAAACGGCTATTATGAGAACAAAAAGCAACAGAGAAAAGAAATATTACTTTCTCAACATACTTATTATTCTGGCGATTAGGTTTGCCATTTGATGGCCGTATCGTATTAACCCGCGAAATTCCTGTAGCTCCTTTGCCATCGCTGTTGCCGGAGCTTTATCGAGCCTTAACACATTGCTGTCTAACACTTTCTTTCCTTTACTGATAACAGTAAGGAGATTGCCTAAATGAGTTCTTATTTTCTGCAATTGACAATGCAATTGTTCCCATAATAGCGACTCAATATCAGAAGTGTTGACAGCTACCCTTTCCCGGAAGATGTGATATTTCCAAACCTCGAGTGTCAGCACAGCAGGTAACGTGATTGCCATTGTGACAGCCATAAGCTTTAAGGTTAAAGGGTTAGAAGCCGAGTTATAAACCGTGAGACTCCAATCAGGGTCCAAACTGGACACAATCAACCTGGGAAACAGCCCGGTAAAAATGGCAGAAACAGCAGAAATAATCGCAGCGGCACTAAACATAAAACTAAGTGCATATTGCTGCTCCTGCAAACGCCGGTAGCAAAAAAGCAACGCTAGAAATAGTACAGCCAGGGCCAAGGCAGGCACAAGCCTTGCTGCCAGGTCGGTATACAGGAATGATAGGAGGATAAATCCTACAGACAAAAGCAATGCGTACTTGCTGGTAGCGAGTCCGAGCTTTCCGATCTGCAGCATAAAACGGCAATCCAACCGCAATGTGAGAAAAACGGTTCCATGAAGTAAGAACAGGAGAGCAAAAAACAGGCCGCCGGTCAGTGAATATACACTTAGCAAATCGCCCAAAGTACCTGCATACTGCTTTTCACCGTCTATGGGTAATCCGGCAAGAAGGTTGGCGAATACGATTCCCCAGAGCAAAGAAGGTATTATACTGCCGGAAAATATGGCCCAATCCCAAAACCTCCGCCACTTTGGATTGTTGTTTTGATCACGAAATTCAAATGCTACACCACGCAGAATCAACGTCACGAGCATAAGAACCAGCGCCAGATATATCCCGGAGAATAAAGTGGCATAGACGTGAGGAAAGCCGGCAAACAGAACTGCTCCGGCGGCAATGAGCCAGACTTCGTTTCCTTCCCAAACCGGAGCTATGGTTTGGATTATGGCTTGCTTTTCTCTATCTGATTCGCCAAGAAAAGGAAGCAGCATGCCGACACCGTAATCAAAACCCTCCAATAAAAGATAACCGAGAAGCAGAAAACTGAACATGATAAAACATACCGTGTTTAAATCCATCGGGTTATCTGCCCCCCTCCTGTGTATTGGCAGGGCCTTTACGGATAATGGTACAGGCAATATAAAGGACTGACAAAATGATGACGGCGTATACCGCCGCGTATACCATTAAAGAGATCCCTACATTTGCCCAAGACACAACTGGGGAGACACCCTTCTTCGTCAACTGCAAACCGTAGACAAGCCACGGCTGCCTGCCCATCTCGGTCATCGTCCACCCCATGGTGATAGCCAGGTACGGCAAAGGCAGGCTCCACATGGTAGCTTTCAACAAAGCCGGACTGCCGGCAAGCTGCCTCTTCCACCAATACCATAAATTGAGAACGGCAAGGAAAACCAGCCAGAAGCCGATCCCAACCATGCCCCGGAAACTCCAGAACAAAATCGTCACCGCCGGGATATAGTCCTCTGAACCATACCTTTCTACGAACTCGGCTTGCAGGTCATTCATCCCGGTCACGGGAGTGTTCAAACTATTGTAAGCCAGGACGGAGAGTCCCGCCGGCAGCGCTAATTGATAAGTATTCCGCCTGTTCTCTTCATCAATCCTGGCGAAGAAAACGAACGGCGCCGGTTCAGCCGTTTCCCACAACGCCTCAGAAGCCGCCATTTTCATGGGCTGGGTATCCGCAAGATACTGATTGTAAAAATGGCCGGTACCAATCACCGAAACGGTAGCTATCATGGCGCATACCAGACCTATCTTGTAAGACCGCATGAATAAATTCACCTGCTCCTTGCGGAGCAGGTAGTATGCGCTCACAGCCATAACAAAATATCCGGATAACACCAGCCCGGATAGAACGGTGTGGGAATACTGATAGAAAAGATACGAATTGGTTATAAACGATGCGAGATCGTTTAGCTCCAGGCGTCCGTTGTTCAATGCATAGCCCACAGGATGCTGCATGAAGGAATTGGCCGATAAGATCCAGAACGCCGAATAGTTGGCAGCTAACGCCACAAGCCAGATAAAGCTAAGGTGGACACGCCGGGAAACCTTGTCCCAGCCGTACGCCCATACTCCAATCGAAATTGATTCCACGAAGAACGCAGTTAAGGCTTCAAATGCCAAAGGCGGCCCAAATGCACTGCCGGCAAACCTGGAGTATTCTGACCAGTTCATGCCGAACTGAAACTCGTTGACAAGACCGGTTACGATACCGCCAGCATAGCTGACCAAAAACAACTTGCCCCAAAATTTTGCCATCCACTTGTAAATTTGGTCTCCCACGCGCACATAACAGCTTTCCATTAAGGCTATTAAGATGGATAACCCAAGGGTAAGTCCCACAAACCAGAAATGGCATGTCAGCGTAAGGCCAAACTGTATTCTTGCTAATATCAATGCGGTATTGTCCATTTTGTCCTCTTACAATAAGACGTCTCTTTCAAGTATTTACTCCCTTGGCATTTTTTATCAGGCATGGCCTCTCCGCTAGGCCTCTACAGGGAACGTCTGAAACTGTCAAATGCCTGCCAGGCATAAAGCCGGCAGGCATTTGGATTAATGACCATCATCATTTTAACTTCCCGGAACGGTTGCTTCGATTCTCCTGTGATTTGTTGTTTTAATACACCATCAAATCAAATTAAAGTACCGTCCCTCAGATTTTGTTGAAAGAATGTTAATCTGGTCAGACTATATCCAGCTGATAACGGACTACAATGTTTATGACTATTTGACACACTTAAAATAAACCATTGATTTTTCATTGTCTATTTCTACTTGCGAGTACATGGTCAATAACTTTATCCTTAATTCCTCAAGCGACTGAAACGGTGGCGTAAACCAGCCTTTTTTTGCTAACAGAAAATTGACGATAAAATCTGTGCGTTTACATTGTCCTTTAATATAAAAACACCCGCAAAAGATACCGTCTTTCTTTAGAACGCGCGCAGTTTCAAAAAATGCTTTCTCTTTATCAGGGAAAGCATGGAATCCGTTCATGGAAAGGACAATATCAAAGGTTTCATCGCCGAAATTCAGATCACCAACATCTCCCTGAATACAAGTAACATTGCTAAGTTTACTAGCAGAGAATCTTTCCCGGGCTTGCAGCAGCATATCCTCGGAATAATCTACACACGTGATTTCAGCATTGGGCAGCACTCTATATTTATCCAATGTAAATACGCCCGTACCAACTGGTACATCTAGCATCTTTCCTGAAAAATCACTTGGTATCATAGTTAAAACCCTGTTAGCCATTTCTATATCATTTACATTGCTCCAAAAAAACCATATATACAATTTAGACCACCATTTTTTTCTGGTCAGCATATCATCATAAATATTTTTCGAACACGCATATGCCTTTTTAATATTGTTGTTATCCATATTTTCACAACCTTACAATGAAGCTTATTGAAGCTTTATTCAAGCTCTTTGAACCTATCAGGGATGGTTTATTTGATACTCCTGCGATTTATTTTTAATACACCGTTAAATCTAGATTCAAAAATATCGTCGCTCAGATTTTCTGCAATGTCAAGATTATATTGAATTTATAACAATACATGCCGATTCTATAATTAAATTTTAATAAAAATTAGGTATTATCCAATTATAAAAAAGAATAAATAAAATTCAAAGAATAGTAACCAATATAATCTTAAAAATAACAAATTCTATTGTAAAGGTGATCTTGTGCTGACAATTGAGGAATATATTGCCCAACGAAAGAAAGAAGACAGACTAAATGAACTTAATATGGATGAAAGAAATGAGAATACAAAAATATGCGTAAATTATGTATTTGATTATTTTCATACCTATCTGACTGTTGGTGAGTTAGATGAGCCGAAACTTGAACTGCAGAACTTAGACGCAGAAAAACTAAAAAAATATCGCAGCCAACTGCCGGAGTATGACAGCAGTATCGTCGAGTGGCTAGTTCGAAAAATCAAACACAAATGATTTTTAATTTTATGTTCGCTTTTGTCATTAATAGCTTGAAGTAATTCCAGGGGAACCCATTGATTTAATGAACCTATCGCTCTGACGAGATTTTTTCGCTGGATAAGAAAGTAAGATCTCAGGAATAGTCAGGCTATTTCAAGCTTCTGCCGGCGCAACCCCGCAAAAAAGCTCCGTCAGGCTGCACAGTGTGAATAAATCAGTAGTTCCCCAGCAAACTATGACACAGTTGGCGGACAAATGGACTCTAAAACTCAAACCGTTCAACTCCTACCACAGCGCATGCGCCGCGATAAGCAGCAAGATGATTCCACTTAGAATAGTTCCAAACTGCCCCAAAGTGAATGAACCGATTCGAAAATCCACGACTTTGTGCCCCAAATAAACACCGGCCCAAACCGCGATAAAACTGCCGACGGCAGATACCAGTGAAATGGCTAAGGGCGATAGACCGATAAGCCCGGCACTCAGGCCGTTGGTAAGTGCATTAGCGGATAATACTATTCCTAACAGAATAGCTTCACCGAAGCCGATTTCCTGCGAATGATCCATATCTGCCATTTCCGGATTTTCTAATATGGCCGCAAACTTACCCTGCTGTGGTTTCATAAGCTTTGCGTTTGCAGACAATTCTTTACTATGTTTTGTGCGAGGCAGGGCTAATAAAATGATCCGAACCCCCACAGCAAACAAAATGAAGGCAGCAATCAAATCCGGGAGAACACCAGGGATCACAGCAGATAACCAATTTCCAAATAGGATCCCCCCTTCACTAAAGAGGAAGCAGATCGTAGCAATCACCAGGTTAGAAAGCCAGTTAATGCGGATATCGCGAATTCCATAAGACATTCCCACCCCTAAATTGTCTATACTGGAAGAGATCGCAAAGCCTACTATCAGGAACCACTCCATCATAGTTACGCGCCCTTTCTGAATTGAAAGTATGTACCAATATGAGAAGTCATAGAGATTTTTCTCATTCTTATTGGCCCAACTCATAATATTCTACAGGGACGTTCCGGGTGCATCATCCATTTATCGGCGGGGCCACTGAGTGGCCTTCTCCTTTGCCTTGATTTCAAATTGATTCGACGGGTTCGATTCTTTGACACTATTCATTTGTTCAAAAAAGAGGCTGAGTCAGTTTTCTGACTCAGCCTCTTTTTTGAATGAGGACTATCTGAGGTTTCGGACTTGTGCGGCAAGTTTTAGTGTGTTTTTGAAGCACAACCTGTTCTCTTGTCCCCATAACTAGTTCAAACGCCTGCCGGTCATGAGGCCGTCAGGCGTTTGAACTAATGGAAATCGTTTTTATTCGGGAGCAATCATCACGTTCAGCTCAAACATCCGGTTCCAGGGAAACTCTACAGTAACCCGTTCTGGCGACAGCCATAAGTGCTGCCGGGCAAATTGCCGCTCCTGTTCCAGTGCTTGTTCCGTCAGCAGCGGTTTTAATTCATTAAGATAGACCAGGCTGCCTTTATTGGGATATACGATCTTTTCCTGCAATTCCTGCCGGATATTGGCCTGGTAAGCCCAGTCATCCAGATAACGGATAGCCAGCAGCCGCTTCCGGTCTTTATCGTCAGCCGCACCGGCCAACATTCCCTGTCCAATGGTATAGCCCATCGTATTGCCTGCCGTGTTCCAGCCGGAATAGGAATTTAGCTTGTCCAGCAGGTTGCGGCGGGACAATTCGGTCATAAAGGCATTATCGGAGCCGTTGGCAAAAGAAATATCGGCGACAGAAACCTTTTGGCCCGCTTCAACCTGAGCCTGAATACCATCGACAAAACGCCGTAATTCCGGGGTCAGTTTGGTTGTGTTTTTAGCTGACCCGGCCTCAGGTGTTTTGCCTGTAGGCGGCGTATTTACATTGACGACAAAATCCGGTTTTAACGGATTATTCAGCACAATACCGCCGGCGGCCACGATATGGGCGGTAAGCGATTGACCTACCTTTTGATCTTCATAGCTCGGCACACTGTCTTTGCCCGCGCCGGGAGCATACTGCACTTTTACGATAGGAATGCGAGACATCATATCATTGTAGGCTCTGGCCAGCATCACCATCCCCAGTTGGTCGGCGCCCGGAAAGGACTGAAACTTCGATTGCGGTATATCAGCCGCCAGAGCGCTAAGTTCCCGTCCTTCCTTATGGCTTTGGGAATAAGGAGCGGTATCGTCCCGTCCTAATAAAAAGTAATCCAGCGCGCCCTGCCGGTCCAGTTCGATCAAGCCGGAGTTGATGGCAAAATTTTTCTGCCGGCGCTGCATCCAGTCGCTTAGTGCTTCCGGCGGGATAATAGCCAGATTATTTTTAAGCAGTTCCTGTTCTTTTTTGTTCAGGCCTTCCAGTTCCTCTTTATCGCGCAGCGCGGTAAGCTGGAAGATATTCCAGCCATACTGCTCATAATAGGCCGGTTCTACGCCGCCGGCCGTCCCCTGCGGAGTACGGAGAACCGTCGAATATACGTATACCTTAACGAAAGGATGTGCTTTACGCAGTTCATTAAACCGGGCCAAACGCTCCGTGAGCACAGTTTCACTAAAATCATGGGTGCGCGAATCGACCAGACCGCCGTAAATTAACGAATCGCCTGATAATACCAGAGCATTCGCCTGGCCGGCATGCTCGTCGACCCATTCCCACAGCTTATCGGGATCTCCCTTCTTATCCCGGCTGGCAATCAATTCAGCCGGTGGTGTCAAAACTGTTAACTTGGCTGCTTCCGCCGTATCCACCACATTATCTAGACTTACCGGACGATCATCCTGAGGGACATATAAAATAGTAGCAGCCTGAGCTACAGACAACTGCAGCACCAAAACAATCAGAAACAAAAAGGTTGTAAAATTTCTCGTTCTCATTAATTCCTCCATTTAGTAATGCAATATAAGGATTGATTCTATAGCGAAACAATGCTTTATGTATTTCGCCAACTCCGGACATATGTCCTGCCCGTTGACAGGTATTACACATATTACCAAGCAAAAGCTTGTCCCGATATTTAATCACCTTAACACTGGACTAGTATGTCATCTAAAACTCCCAGGACGGTTTTCCTGATTTAAATATCGTCATTTTACGCATCTTTAGAACTTCAAACTTCTTTAACATATCACATTTTTAGATTCAAAAGTACCGTCCCCAGAGATTCCCCAAACTTCTTTTAACATATCATATTTTCAGATTCAGAAGTACCGTCCCTAGAGATTCCTCGTTTGCGAAGCATTCCCTGAGGTCAGCGGATTTTTAGGTCCGTTGACCTCGTCGTTTTAATTTCATAATTGTGACAGCGAACCTGCCCCTTGTCCCCGCGGTAAGTCGCTTCTGTTATGATTTTACTATATAAAAACTATCTACCAATTTAATAAAAATCGATTGGGAAATAGATTGGCAATAGCCAACGCAGCCAATCCATCTGTTAGGTTTATCTCAGTTTCGGAAGAAAAGCGTAGTTCCGGTATGCTATGCTCGGGAAAATTCGCACAGACAAATTCTTTTATGGCATCTTCATCTATTTTTTTATTTGTCTGAGGACTTAAAACAAGATATCGAGGATTAATAACTGAAATAATCGCTGAAATATAATTTTGTATTTGTAAGGTTTCATTTTCCTGCCTGGGCCAAATTGCATATACCTCACCTGCAAACCCGGAGAATCCGTTTACAATTTTCGAATCAACAATGACTCCTGCGCCAGGGCCGGTTTCAGTACAGCAAAGATAGACCATACTATTGTTTTTTAAAGAAATTTCGATGTGTTTTGTATAGTATCCTAATGCCATAACATTAGCATCATTAAAAGTAAAAACCGGTAACTCACATTTTTGAGACAGGATCTGAGCTATATCTGTCCCTACAAGATAATTAGGCTGGGAAACATACATGATTTTCCCCTCCTGTACATTTCCCGGCACACTCATGGCAATGCTCCGCAGAGCCGGATATCTCGACTTTACATCAAGGATGGCTTTATTTAGACAATCAATATGCTTCTCTCCTGCCACCTCAAATGTTTGTTCTTCTTTTACTTTCTTAAAGAGGTTGATAACCTGAATTTTTATAGTTTTCATTGTCAGGCAAATAATCATTGCATAGGAAGAATCTTCATTTAGACGATATCGATTTATTAACCAGCCTCCACGAGATATGTCTTGTCCGGCCTGAACCACTTCACCGTTCTTCTGCATTTCGTCGATAATCTTACCAACCAGGGAAAGATTCATCTCCAATCCGTCGGCAACGTCTTTTTGGGTACAAGACAGAAAATTAAGTAAGAACTTTTTAATCCGGTTTTTATTACGTTCGTGCAAGTCTTCGCTCATAACAATCCCCTTCAGAAAAATGTTTTCAATTTGTATTAGCATAAGTATAATAGCATTAAAGCCTGCTATCCATAAGAATATTCTCTATAGTAATAACAATATTGCCAAATGGAGGTTTTTATGAAAAAGAAGCTAAAAATAGGAGAGAATCTTTTCGAGGAAACACCCCATGGCAATTACGGTTTTCCCTTAGAAACAAGCTACGATTCCCTGTCCATGTTTGAGCATGGTTTTTTGGACTGTCACTGGCATCCGGAATTTGAGTTCTCTGTCATCTTGGACGGGATGATGGAATACCAAGTAAACGATACCGTATATACCGCAAAAAAGGGTTGCGGTATATTTGCCAACTCCAACAGCCTTCATACGGCAAGAGCCTATAAAGGACAGGACTGTTCTTATTTCGCAGTGATATTTCATCCGGTCCTGATTTTTGGTCATGAAACTAGTGCCATCAAAAATATATATGTGGATCCAATAGCCCAATCACCACAGTTTTCTTCTCTGTATTTAAATCCGGAAAACGACAGACAAAAACAGATTATCAACTTTTTGTGGGATATTAGCAACCTTCATCAGGAACGACCCACTTGCTATGAACTACAAATCAAGAGCAAATTGTGTGAGCTTTGGGCTGCTTTGTATCAAGAAATTCAATTAATGCAGGGAAAAAGCCCGTCCAGCTCCAAGGGCGTTCCCCGTTTGAAAGAAGCACTAAACTATATTCACAGCAATTACCGAGAAAATCTTACACTAGAGGATATTGCTGCAGCATGTAATATCAGTAAAAGTGAAGTTTGCCGCTTCTTCAAAAGGATGATGCGGCAGACTTGTTTTGAATATCTTCTCCGCTATCGCATTCAGAAAAGTATTCCGTTATTATTGGGTAATGTACAAAATATCACGGAAATTTCCGAAGCGGTTGGTTTCTCCAACTCCAGTTACTACGCAGAAATCTTCCGGCGCTATATGCTGTGTTCACCAACGGAGTATAGGAAAAAGTCGATGTATCAGTAGCATTGGAGACTATTTCAAATAAAACAATGTTCCGGGAACAAAAGAACCGCTCTAATGGGTTCCGTGAATTAGCTCCCCAAAATGCAAGAAAAAGGGAATGGAAAAATATCCAGCGGAATTGAAAGAGCAAGCCGTACTAATGCGGCTAAAGGATGGATTAACAATCAGAAAGATAAATAAGCAACTTGGAACTACGGATGAGCAACGCTTAAAAAAATCCTGCCGGTTTATCCCCCGCATCATAACATAATATATTCCACTAGCACTCTTTTCTCTCACGCATCTTACCATATTCTTCTCTTTGTTTTTTACTTTACTCTATTTTATCATTTCTTCCCATTAGGAAACAAAAAGTACGTTCCTTTTCTTTTGATCGTGCACAAAGCGATTACGATAACAACTAGCCTTCATCAGTCCACTAATAGTAAGTAGTTTCAATCCATGTACTCAAACGAATTGATGCTTTCGTTAATCAATCTTTGGTATTGTTTCATTTCTGGAAGAAAACCTCCATAACAAATCTCATATCTGAAGGAATTATTAAAAACAACAAAAACAATGTCTACAGATTCGTGTAAGTGCAAAGAAGGTGGATTGATTGTGGTGATCTTGATTGCTTTTTGGTTTTTGAAATTTTCAATAGAATAACATTTTAACTTGATATTAGGCGATGAACTGCGAGCATCATTGAACGTTTCTTCTACAACCTCTTTAACTTCTTCTTTAGAAAGCTCTTCCACCCTTTTCCTGTTAGATTTGCTTGATTGAATACTTACTGAGGCATTTGAATCCGGGGAAATAAACGCGACTACTATAGCATCCATTCTCGATTTATAATAACCTAACGGACTCCAGTCTTCAGGATATGTAATTTGGTATTTATCGTCTTTATTCTCAAAAAGTTTGCCTTCAATGGCAAAGGCTGTAGAAGTGGCAAATAAAAGCAATATTAACAAAAATAAAATCCTTTTCCGCATATTGCCTCCTTTGGTGAGATTATTGCACATCTTCAAAATAGGATCTCAAAGGATTTGATTATATCATCATATAATTGGCGATTTTTAGCCTGCTTGTTATAATAATGGTAGTTTTTACTCTAACTTAACCAAAATTACAATCTTAAATTATCTTTTACAAACATTAACTCACTGATTCCCCAGTACCATTTCATATATCCCTGCTTGCTGGCACATTTCCCGCCAAGCTACAATTGTTATCTTCTTTTCAAATAAATCATTTATCGCTTTAAATGGTTCAAATTCATTATCTTGATTGGTTAGTTTAACTGCTTCCCCTGGCATTGCGCTAATGCACCACCCCTTATGAACCAATTTTACGCTAATTGCTGCTGCTATTATTTGTTTTGCATATAAATAACCGCTATTAACAGACAATTGCCGATTTTCCACCAACTCAATCTTCCTTATAAACTCTCTTGGTGCTCCAGCAATATCGGGAATATCCGCTAAAGCAATTCCCTCTAAAATTGATTTATATCTTTTTTCCATACCCTTCCACATTGGTAAATAGACTGATTCACCTATACTAGCCCAGTGAACTACTTGCAGATTCTTTCCGGCTTCTTCATTCAACGCCACAAAAAGCTCTTTTTCAACAAGAGGTATTTCATCCAACAGTGTGATTGCTGGAATTTCCTCTTCTAAAATCAGATTACTGCCCAGAGCTTGTAGTCGTTCCCGCAATGAAGGGTGAGTATCATAAGGTGAAGTTGAAGTTGCCGCCAACTCCTTTTCCACACTAGTCATCATGGCATTATGAATATTATCATTGCTCATAAAGCATTTAAATCCCTCAGCATAAGGTGGAAGGTATCCTGCGTTTAAAGCTGGAAGAAATTCATTCTGCCAAAAAGGATTATAAGCTAAACTTGCCGCATGGATTTTTTGCAGTCCAGATGCTAATGCTTGGGCGCTCTCTACTCGAGCCGCCACCTCATCCGCTACGTATTCCTGATAACGAGATATTGCATGAGTAATACGAAGAAACAATTTTCCATATACTTGGAAAACAATGTGAAGAATCCCTTCCTCCAAGGATTGAATAGTTCTAGCAATGGAGGTCCTTGTTTTGTATATCCACGGAGTAAGCTTAGTATCGCCGCCATAGTAATGACCAAATTCATGAGCCAAAACAGCCCTGAACTCAGAAACCGAAAGTGTTTGAAGTAACGGCATGCCGATTCCCATGATACGGCGACTCCCAATTCCCATAATCCCGCCTCTCTCTCCTACCCAAGCATTCACATTAGGGATAAGATACACTTCTTTAGGAGGTCGTTGGTTAACTGCTTGCGCGACCGATGCAATTTGTTCAAACAACTTAGGATGCTTCTCCTGAGTTAAACGCAACCCTGGTGGTAAAAAACGACCAAAGCGTGGAATGGCACTCCACAATATAGTTCCACCTATCGCGATACATGGCAAACCAACCTTAGCTAGTAATAAACCATTGTGCGCCCATGAAAAAATTAAATAGGAAATATAAAATAATCCACCTGAAACGATTAATACAAAGGCATAAAAACTAACAATTAAGGCAATTGCCAGAATTGTTCTTTCAAAAAGCCTTGGTGGTCTTAAAACCACTCAAATCACCTCTCTATTTAACTCCCTTATTTTGTTTTGATTTACATCAATGCATAAGCTCGTTCGCCTCCAAACCAATTTTTACATTTTTTCAAATAAAATTCCAAGAATCATATATTTTACACTTACTTCCTTTTTCCTCTTATCCAAATCAACTATTCGTTCGATATAATATTTTATATTTTTACAAAATATCTCATTATCCCTCAATATTTATCTTTAACTTACAAAATCATTTACTAATTTGATCAAAAGACGATATGGTTT
Organism: Propionispora vibrioides; assembly: GCF_900110485.1. Classification (NCBI taxonomy): domain Bacteria; kingdom Bacillati; phylum Bacillota; class Negativicutes; order Selenomonadales; family Sporomusaceae; genus Propionispora; species Propionispora vibrioides. The sequence continues at coordinate 115,804 of NZ_FODY01000012.1, forward strand.
CCAAAGATTCTCGGAAACCATATCGCTTCTTTAAGGATTTTTAGAAACACTTTTATCTGAACTGAAGAGTAGCCGGATTTGTGGATCTATGTGCAATTGACGTCCGAACTGACAAAAAACAGGTCAGCCTATAAACAGCTGACCTAGAAAGTACGTAAACGACGACTATGGATATTCATTAACACGTTTTAGCTCTTCAATCCTTTTTTGAGCTTCTATTTGAAATCGTTCATAGCCTTCTTTTTTTCCCTCGGTATACTAAGATCTTTACCAAAGATGTACTTTATACCATCCAACCAAAAAACACCTTTTAGAACCCCACGATAAAAAAACACAATAGGATACTAGTAGTACTAGAGGACGTTCCTTATTTGACAACTTTTTTGTTATTGCACCATGTAATATGCTTATTATTCTACATTAACTTTCTTCTGCAGTTTAATTTATCCTACCTGTTACATTAAAATCATATTTAGTAATAATATATTACCAAAAAGGAACGTCAGACTGTGCGAAAACAATTAAAGATTAACCTCATAAAACTAGCCCTAAACCATGAGCATCAAGGCTACTATGATATAATAAAAATCATAGAAACATTCGGCTTTGAGGTGAATATATGTCGCGCTTTATAAGCAATAACATGGATAGAAACCAAATCAGTCTGATTCCATCTTCGCTTGAAGAAATGATAAGCCAAGATAACCCAGTCCGTGTGATTGACCTTTTTGCCGATAGCTTGGACTTAAATCAAATGGGTTTTCGCTACGCTACGCCCAAAGCAGTCGGACGTAAACCATACAATCCAGCTGACTTGCTCA
>NZ_FODY01000013.1 GCF_900110485.1 Propionispora vibrioides
CCATACTCCTTTCGGAGAGCGGCAGGGTCTCCCAAGTTCACACGGAGTAATGGTGTGTAGCATGCCAAGACCTTCGATCCCGGGGCGCCAGACTTAACTCGCCTTTATCGCTAAGCCCAGTATTGTCTTCTGCTCGTCCCATACATCGACCTTTCCCTTTAGGAATTTCGGGATTCTACATCTTCAGCTTTCGCTTTCGGCCTACTACCTTTCCTACCTACGCTTAGACCTGGCGTTACCGCTTCAGTCCCAAGGCTGGATACAGAGTGGCTGGCTAGACCTTCTCTGGCGGGATTTCCACCCGCTTTACTCCGTGCGCTTCTTGGCGCACGGGACGGTTCTATCGAACCCAATTTGGTTGTCTTCACTTTTGCCTGCCAAATTCATGTTTCTGCTTGTCACTCATTTTCTAGTTTAAGCTTAGTGACCAAAAAACTAACTTTTAGCGTGAATCTTGTAACATGGCTGTTACACTGGCTCTCTAGAATAAGGATGAACATTCTAATCCTTAAAGAGGGAGGAGTTTAGACATGAAGGCTACGGCCCCGATCATGATTTTAGTCTTTGTTTTATTTTGCCTTTCCGGTTCTGTCTTAGCTGCTGAATCACTAAAATTATCCGGACAACCTACCATGTTCGTCCCCGGTAAAAGCACCGGTTATTTTATCTGGCAGGATAGCGATGGCCTGCACCTTCGCAGCACGTCTGACCAGAAGCATGTATTTAGCGGCGTTATTCAGACAAACGGCCATTTTGAAAATGTTTTCACGAAGCTGACGGAAAAGGATGACTACGCCCGCGTTAACCAAGCCCGTGATGAAGTCAACTTTACATTTACTACGGCAGGCAATGAAGCGGGAATTGATCTGTCGCTTAAAGGAGGGACCTATATCAAGTTCGATTTATCTATGGATAGCCAGAAGGTAAACCCGTTCGATATATTTATCGGCAGCGAAGGCTGGCATCCGGTGGATTACAAATTCACGCTCCGCCATAAAGAAGACCACCAGGGCGATCGCGATGACGATCATACCACCATTATTATCGACGGAGGGTTCTGGTGGGACTGGCTGCCACATCATTTTCATCCCGGTCCTGGTCCCGCCCCCAATCCCTGATAAACCGTCTGATCTATTATGAAAGATCAGCACGAGAAAACTGCTAAGCCAATTAGCATTAATTACATAATTAATAGGAGCTTTAGAATGAAAAAAAGGACAGTCAAGCCCCTCCTCTTTGCCGTCGGTTTTATGATCACAAGCATGTTTACTATGGTTCCATCCATATACGCCGACGACTTCACCGGTAAAACCATTGTCGGCATCAGCGTTACCGGTAATGAAGCCGTACCAAACGACCAAATTACCTCGGTACTTAAAGTGAAAGCCGGTGATACCTATGATGCCGACGCCATTAAACAAGATATGAAAGCTGTTTTTGATCTTAACGATTTTTATGACGTACAAGCCAATTTCGTGGAAGTGCCCGAAGGAATCCAACTGGTCTATTCTGTTGTGGAAAAAAAACCGGTTAAGGAAATAACCTTTACCGGCAACACCAAAATTTCCGCTAATGATTTGCTCACTCTGGTTTCGACACTCAAAGGTGCTGTTGTTGACAATAAAAGCTTACATGATGCCTCCCAGTCGATTGAGCAGTACTATCACGATCAAGGCTACATATTGGCGAAAGTAAGTAATATCGCCATGAACCCGGACGGAGAAATAAATTTCACAATTAACGAAGGCCTGGTAGAGGGTATCGTGATAAAGGGCAACGAAAAAACAAAAACATCGGTCATTTCCCGTGAGCTGAACATAAAACCACAGCAACCGTTTGATGCCAAGGCCGCCAAACGGAGTCTCCAGAAAATCTATAATCTGGGCTTTTTTGAAGATGTCAATATCAAGCTGAACCCCGGCAGAGAACCGAATGCCGTTGTGGTGGAAATTGACGTTGTGGAGAAAAAGACAGGCTCGTTTACGATTGGCGGCGGCTATAGCGAAAGCTATGGGTTCTCTTCTATTGTGGGCCTCGGCGACACGAATTTTAGGGGAACCGGCAATAATCTCAATGTGGAATTCCAGCACAGTTATTATAAATCACTCGGTACAAGCTGGAAAGTAAACTTCACCAATCCGTATATTGATGCTAAAAAGACGTCATTAAGTATTAGTGTCTTTAATACAACCGGTGAATACAGCGATTACGGACTGGACGGTGATAATACAACGCTGCGCTCCACCTATTACCGGCGTAGCAGAGGGGTCAGTCTTACCTTGGGCCGGCCGCAGGGCGAATATACCCAGAATTATATCACCCTTACCAAACGCAAAGACAGCTATTTAGAGTATGTTTCCGGGCCGGTTAACTACCTGGCCGGATCAAGCGATTCCACTTACAATGCCGATTACAACGCCGACTACCTTAAGGATAATTTTGGTGAGGTGCACAGCGTCACGTTGGCTAAGGTTTATGATAATCGTGACAATATCTTTAACCCCTCGGAAGGAAAACGTTTATCGTTGTCCAGCGAGTTTGCGGGAAAAGCGCTGGGCGGTCAGTTTGATTTCGACAAATACATCGCCGATTACCGGCAATATTTTAAAGTAGGCAGCAAACAGGTTATGGCCCTGCGTCTTTCCGCCGGAGCGGCCACAGGCCATGTACCGGATGCCAGCCTGTTTACCGTAGGTGGCATTGACACCTTGCGCGGCTATGAGGATGATCTGTTCAAAGGCAAGAAAATGTTTTCCTCATCCATCGAATACCGCTACCCTATCGCAAAAAAAATACAGGGAGTTGTCTTTACCGATGCCGGTAATGCCTGGAATGGAGATTATAATCTAAGTGAGCTGTACTATAGCATCGGTACCGGGGTTCGCGTGGAAACTCCGCTAGGACCGGTACGGCTTGAGTATGGGCACGGCAGTGAAGGCGGTAAATTCCACTTTACTTTTGGTACTCAATTCTAATAATAAAGTCTGAGGTAGAAACCGCAGCGTAGCTTACGGTTTCTACCTCAGACTATTTTAATGCATATTCCACGGCGGCGACGGCATGTAGCCTGGTTGTATCAAAAACCGGGATTTCAACATCGGCCTGCCTGATCAGCAGAGGGATTTCCGTACAGCCTAATACAACGCCCGCTGCCCCGTTTGCCGCCAGCTTATCTATGATGGTGGTAAATCGCGCCCTGGAATCAGACCGGATCATTCCCTGGCACAATTCATGGTAAATCACATGATGAATAAATTCTCTTTCCGCTTCCTCGGGAATCACTACGGTTATGTCAAACTTTTCTTTCAGCACCTGCTTATAGAAGTCTTGTTCCATCGTAAATTTAGTCCCCAGGAGCCCAACCTTTTTCATTCCCTTTTGAACAATGGTATGTCCAGTTACTTCGGCAATATGGAGCACCTTGATGCCGGCCCGAGTCTCTATGTCATTTGCCATTTTATGCATGGTGTTCGTACAGATAACCACAAAATCAGCACCGCCGTTTTTCAGTCTGGCAGCGGCAGCTACCATCATATCGGTCAGTGTGTCCCAGCGGTTTTGATGCTGCAAGGTTTCTATTTCCTGAAAATCGACGGAATACATCAGGCATTGGGCCGAATGAAGTCCTCCCAGTTTCGTGGCCACCGTTTCATTGATCAGTCTGTAATACTCCAGTGACGACTCCCAGCTCATACCACCGATCAAGCCGATTGTTTTCAAATTAAACCATCTCCTTTTTATGCTGCCATGCGAAGAATAACGACTCCCCTAACGATAAGACAGGCCCCGGTCAGCCTTACGGGTCCTATTTTTTCTTTTATTTACAAATTTACCCTAAAAGGAAAAACTCCTGCTAAAAACTTAACAGAAGTCTCCCTGCAGATGTAAAATATAAGGAATATATAATACAATCGTCTTCTACCATAAACAAGAAAAATCAATTCTAAAACAATAGTTGCTCCAATTGCCGGCATAGCTCTTCATAGTCAACAGCGTTAAAATCGGTCATATCCAGCTTGATCAAATATCCCAGCGAAAACTCACCATAGCCGCGGGTAAGACAGCGTTTGCTGAATTCATCATAATCCAGCAGGGCATCTGCCTTGCGGCGGTCAGCCGGCTGTTGGCCCTGATGATAGCTGGTCAACACGTGCCCCCAATGCCGGGAAGAATCCAGGTCCCGCCGTTTTTGCCGTTCAAACAAAATAGCCAGGTCGCCGGTCATCCGGAGCGTAATCACCTGATAGCCATACTGCCCGGTCAAAGCGGCCAGGCGGGCCTTTTGTTTATCACTGAAGGGATAATCCGACATGACGGCTAAACCCTCCTGCATGTAATCACATAGTTTGCCGTAATAATATTCCCAGCTTAGCCGGATGGTCGCTTCCTTTTCCGCCAGGTTGTCAAAACCTTGTTCATCCCAGAACTTTTCTTTGATCGCATCCGGTGACAGCAAGATGAACTCCGGCTGCCAGTCACGTATTTTATTGGCCAAATAGGTCTTTCCCGTACCGGGAAACCCAGCCAGTAAAATGAGTGTCTTCTTCATAGCCCTTATCCTTTCTGCTAAATAAACAGGTGCTACCCGCTCGAAAAGCGACTGCCTCATCGGCCGACCGCTTTCCACAAACGGATAACACCTTTTTTGACTATGCGTTTAAAAAGATCCCGATCTTATTTTTGATAATATTGAAAACCACTTCATTACAGGGCATGATGTTTTTCCGCAGCGAAGTATTCTCCCTGCTTTGCGAAAAATATTTGCTCGCTTCCCGTGTCCAGCCAACCAACAGCTCGGTGCCCACGTTGAACTTGCGCACGCCGTGCTTGGTGCACTGCCTGATGTCCTCATCCTTGACACCAGTGCCGCCGTGAATAACCAGCGGAATATCGACAGTCTCATGAATCTCTTTTAACAGCGGTATATTGAGCTCGGTTTTCGATTTATACTGGCCATGGTTGGTGCCGACGGCAACCGCCAGGGCGTCAATCCCGGTCTCGGCCACAAACCGTTTGGCATCGGCCGGATTGGTGTAGGCCTTTTGCTGTTCCGTCACCACCAGCCCGTCTTCCATACCGCCAATGGTTCCCAGCTCGCCCTCCACCGACACACCTCTGGCCTGAGCATAGTCAACTACTTCCTGCGTTCTCAGGACATTTTCCTTAAAGCTCAGCGCCGAACCGTCAAACATGACCGAAGAGTAGCCGGCATCAATGGCCTTCCGGATATCTTCAAATTTGTTGGCATGGTCCAGATGCAGTACAACTTCGGCGCTTTCGTAGTCGGCCAGATGCTTGCACACATTGGCGATGACGCCATAGCCGATATATTCCGCCGTACCGGCGCTGGTCTGGATAATGACCGGCGATCCCATAGCCTTGGCAGCCCGGATCATGGCCGGCAGCATCTCCAGATTATGCATGTTGAAGGCGCCCACCGTAAAATTCAACCGGGCCGCTTTCTCCGTCACTTTTTTCAAGGTAGTATACATGTGTGATTTCCTCCTGACTGCGTGTTTCTTTGCGTTTACTCCAGACCGCGAATGACATCCTTCGAGAGCTTCATCAGCGCGTCAATTTTATCAAGATAGTGCTGCAGCTGCTCGTCATCATTCTGTTCGGCCGCTTCTTTTCGCTTGACATTGTACAGCTTTAACAGATCAGTGTATGCCTTACCCAGTGTACGATTTTCCTGAATGCTTAGCTCATAGAAGCGAATGGCTTCGTCAATCTGCTCCAGCGCAAACAACTTGCCGCCCAGCTCATTAAGCAGTTCAAGCCGGACAGCTCCTTCGGCTGTTTCCAGGCGCTGCTTTAACACCGCCACCTGTTCAGGCAAAGCCGGATCAAGCTGTTTCACCGCAGCGGCAGGCTCCACTGGTTTTGCTGCTTTCTTTCCGAAGAAAAACAAGTTTTATCCCTTCTTTTCCTCAGGGCGTGTTAACACGCCCTAGAATATACTCATTAGCGGACTGATAATCCAGGCATACAGCAGCGCGGCTGCCACCGTATCCACATCAGTCGCCGTAGCGTTGGCAAAGCCCAACTGGCTGAACACCGTGACCAGCAGGGCCGGCAACAGAGTGATGAAAAAACCGTGGGCGATGCCGCCGATGATAGCGCCCCGTTTGCCGCCGGTGGCATTACCGAAAATCCCCGCCGTACCGCCGGCAAAGAAATTGGTCAGCATACCCGGCAGAATCATGGCCAGGCCGAACAGGGGCAATACAAACATCGCGATAACCGTACCAATCGTCGTAGTCACAAAACCAATGATCACGGCATGGGGCGCGTAGGGAAACAGCACCGGGCAGTCCAGCGCCGGTATGGCGTTAGGCACCAGCCGCATGGCAATACCACGGAAAGCAGGCACGATCTCGGCCAGAATCAGGCGAACACCGGCCAGCAGGACATAGACGCCGACGACAAACTGGATGGCCTGCAAAAAGGCATGCACCAAATAGTCGGTATGGCCGGCCAATGGAGCGCAAAACTCCGGTCCGGCAAAAAAGGCGGTAATCAGGTAAAGCGGCACCATAACGACCATCACCGAGAGATAGGTATCCTGCAAAAACTCAAACCCTTTGGGCAGCTTGATATCTTCGGTGGATTCCTCCGGGTTGCCGCAAACCTTGGCTACCGCTGCCTCAAACAAATAGCCGATGGTGCAAAAATGGCCCAGCGCAATATCGTTGCTGCCGGTGATCCTGCGAATGAGCGGCTGAGCAATCGCCGGCATGGCTACGGCAAAAATACCGCCCACAATACCACCGATTACGATCAGTGTAACGCCTCTAAAGCCTGCGCTATAGCCAAATACGGTGCACATGGTCGCCATCCACAGAATGGCCTGACCGGTCAAAAAGATATATTTCCACTTGGTAAAACGGGCAATGATAATATTTACAATAAAGATAGCTAAAAAAGTAAAGGCGATCGGGCTGCCCAGCCCCAGTTCGTTCATCGCCTGCCCGTTAATGGCTTCGATGGAAGGAATAATACCCTGCATATGAAATCCTTCGGTAAAAATCTTGCCAAAGTAAATCAAACTGCCGACAATGATACCTGCCCCGGCCGATAATACCTGGAAGCCCAATAAGGTTTTAAAGGTTCCGGCAATAGTCTGTCCCACCGATTTCTTCTGCAAAATCAACCCCAGCATGGCAATTAGCGAAATAGTAATTGCCGCCTGCGTCAAAATATTGGTGATAATGAAGTTAATGATTGACATAAACATCCTCCTTCGCTCTTTTACTCAGGTCTACAGCACGCCTTTGGCCTGCAGTAAGGGTACCAGCTTTTCCTCAATCTCCGCTTTGCTAACAATGTTTTTCAGGTACAAAATAGTTGTTGTCTCCGGAAGGGTAAACTGTTCAAACTGGGATTTAAAATTGCTTGCCGTAATAATAACCTCCGGATTCATCGACACGGCTGAGGAGATATCGCAGTGATCCATGTCCGCCTCCACCCCCAGCTTGTTCAATACATCCTCCACACTCATCTGGCAGGCAAAACTGCTGCCCAGACCGGCACCGCACACCATGAGCATTTTGATTTTCCGCTTCATACCGACCCCTCTTTTCTGATTAATGAACTAGACCCCGGAAACTCACGCCTGCATCCCCTCCTCAAATTCATCCAAGACCTTTTGAAAATCAGCGATGGTAGCTTGACCGGCAATCTTCTCAATCTTCGAATCTTCGCTGATGATGTTAACAATCGACTTCATTACTTTTAAATGGGAGAAATTATCAACAGCCGCCAGACAAAAGACCAGACTGACCGGATCGTTGGTTTCATGGCCGAAACGGACCGGCGTCTTCAGGGTCATGACGCTAAGTCCCAGTTTCAGCACGCCGTCTTCCGGCCGGGCGTGGGCCAAGGCCACTCCCTTCCCGACAACAATATACGGCCCGTATTTGTTCACGGCGGCGATCATCGCTGCCACATACTCCGGCTTGATATATTCTTCGTCCAGCAATGGCTGTGCGGCATCCCGTATACAGGCTTCCCAGTCCTGAGATGTCTGCTGCAGCAGAATATGCTGGTTTTTTAGCACTTCACGGATCATTGGTTGAACCCCCTGACGGTTTAGAATGATTTTATTGGTGGCAAACAGTTGTTCCAGTTCTTCAATGAACGGCTCCATTTTCAACTTGGTGCTGTGTTTTTCGGCTATTTTGCAAATATCTTTAAAAAAATCAACCGCAGCCAAATGAGTGGTGCCGGATTTTTTGATGTCCCGATGATTGTCCAGAAACTGTTTAATTTTCTGCTGGTCATGTTCGGTCAGTACCGGGTCGATTTTTAAAGAAGGCAAATTGTTGATTTCCATGTCGATCGTTTTCAGGGCAAAATCGGCACCCAGCCGCTTAATGGCGTGGAGATCATAGCCGTTGACAACACCCAGCACGTCAAACTGGTAATACTTCTTAAGGTTTTCCGCCAACAATTCTCCCGTAGCCACACCGTGGCCACAGATAATGACCACACGGTATTTCCCCGGATTATATTGAGCCAGTTTTTCCTCCGACGCGCTGAAATGCAGCGTCAGATAGGCAACTTCCTCTTCCGAAAGCTTCTGCCGGCAGAACAGTTCCAGTACCCGAACGGCCTTGTGCACCGTGTTGTACATCATGCTGTACTGCTCCATGACCATGTTCTTAAGGGGATTGAAAATGCTGACCCCGTTTTTAATCCGGTTGATCAACGGTTCGATATGATTAAACAACCGTTCAAACAGTTCTTTGTCCTGAGAGAAAGGAATCGCGGTAAGCTGCTCCATCTCCTGAATCAGTTGAATAGTCAGCAGTTGCAAGCCGCCCCAGTCAATTTTCAGGACCGTCGAATGTTTAATATTAAAACTATCAATGATAAAGCACAGATAGTAACGCTCATATTCACTGATAGCGCACGCTTCCAGCCCCATAGTCTCCTGCAAAAGCGGCACCACCATCTGGTAGGAATGCAGTTTTTCATGGCGCAGCGGCAGACAATTCGTACTGGTTACGGTGTATCCCTGGGTGAAACGCCTATACCAGACAGCAAAAATAACCGCCATTTGCCGGAAATGAATTTCATTGAAGGCAAATCCCTCACTGCGTGCCATCTGCTCAATATGACGATACATGCTGAACAGCAGTTTTTCGTTTAAATATTCCAGAACGATTTTTTCTTTCTTGGAAAAAACGAAATGATGGCAGCCATTATCCATCATCATTTCCAGATTGAGATATTGGTTGATGACATTATTAATGAACAGCCGGACCGACCATTCATCACCCTGGAATTTAAAGCCTTCCTTAGGTGTGCTTTTAAGGACGACCCCATACTCTTTCGCCAGCTTACGGATGGTCTTCATATCGGAATCAATCGAGCTTTTGCTGGTAATCAGTTCATCGATAAAGGTAGTGGCAAAAGTGGGTTCCTGCTCCTGCAAGATGGAAAACAAAATCCTGAGAATTCGTTCGTCAGCCGGATAATATTCCGCCTGTTCCTGATTGGTGTCCAACAGCGAGAAAAAGTGCTGCTTCTCGGCTGCTGTAAACTGCAGCCTGATCCCTAGCTTCCGGTCCTGCTCAATACAGGGAAATCCCTGCTGCTGCAAAGCCTGGTTGGCCTGCTCCAGATAATACCGGACGGTGCGTTCCGACTTTTGCAATGCGGTTTTCAATTCTCCATAGGTGCTATATTCATTTCTGGCGATTAGAAACAAGATCAACTCCAATTCCTTACTGGTCATTTCAATCCACCTCGCATGTTTAGTATACTGACTCCGGATTTTTCAAAAAAGTAGAACTATTTGCAAGATGGTTTTGCAAAAAGTTCTACTTACCTGTCCTCAATGTTTGGCAACCTCAGAAAATAAGATTATGGCAAGATAAGAACATAATAAAACAAAGTACCGCAATAAACCAAGTTATTACGATACTTTGTTTTTGGCTAAACGATGCTATATTATACATGGCAAGTAAGTTTTAGTCACCATGCTTGACCACTTTATCAGCCAAGCCTACAATATAAGGGAAAGCATAAACTGCGGAACTCATCGTGGGAAGGAGACAATCCCATGTATTATACAACTACAACAGTTAATGGTAAACCGTTAGACGAGTTTATTGCAAAATACCAGGATCAAGCGAAATTTTTAGTCTTTTGCCAACACTGCAGCAATTACCAAACCCTTTGGTCCTGCCCGCCGTTATTACTGGATATACCTCAATTCTTACAGGAGTTCAACTATATCTATATCATTGGGGTTAAAGTCATCTACGATGAAGAAACCATAAAATCAGCTCATACAGCGGAAAAGATCAAAGAAATTACGTTCCAGTCTTTACAGGAAGTTAAAACTAAGTTAGCCGCAGCTTTACTTGCTTTGGAACAACAAATCCCGGGTAGTGTCAGCCTATCCTCCGGGGGCTGCCGCCTCTGTCAGCGCTGTGAACGCTGTGACGACCGCCCCTGCAGGTATCCTGAAAAAATGCGTTATTCTTTAGATGCCTTTGGCTTTGACCTGACGGCGATTACGTCCGATTTACTCCAGATTGAATTAAAATGGGCCAAAAATAGTCTGCCGGAATATTACACCTTAATCCACGCATTACTAACCAATCAGGAATTAGACAAAACCATACTGCATGAAATGACACGGGGACTTTTCTAGGGAACCACTGATTAATTCACGCTGCGCGTCCTGACGGATCTTTTAATCAGCGGTTCCCTAAGAAAACTTCTTAAAAGTCCTTTTTCTTTTTCCCGGCACGGTTCCTGTTTTACCCCGCCTGGCATTATGCCCGGCAAGCCGGTTTTTTGTACCTAAGCACCCCGTCGCTCATTTCTCCGTATTGTTTTTGTACTCACTTAGTTTTTCATTAATCCGTCTTGCCTCTTTTTCACCGTCCACATACATCATGGCAAAGACGACTCCTTTTACAAGTAAAAGCACCACAATATAGGGTAGAATCAGGCTGCTGTCTGTGCTGGGACTAACCATAAACAACCATAGAACAATCAATATATCTGCCAGGAGGGTGCAAAGAGAAAATACAATTATCTGTCCTTTTCCGGTCAAATCATGGGGATTGGTATAAGCAACCTTAAACAGGGCAAAGGCCGCAGCCAGGACAATGATCTGCCACAGCAGTATAGGCCTGATTATTTCCGATGAATTGATTCCTAAAAGCAACGCCATTATAATCAGTAAACACCCACAGGCTTTAAAAATATCCGATACGATAGGTTTTATATATTGACCGACATCCATCACTAAAAACCTCCTTATAAACCTAATCTCTGTTTGAGAACAGGAACATATTGCCGGGAAATAACTGTTTTTTCACCATTTTGCAGTAAAGCCTCAAATCTTCCATAGAAAATCGACTTTAACGAATCTATTTTAGTAATATTAAGGATGGTTGATTTAGAGGCTCTGAAGAAATCACCCTTCTCATAGAGCTTTTCAATCTCGTAAAGCTTTAGTTTTGATTCGAAAACCTTCTCGTGACAGTAAATAAATACTTTATTATCGACCGACTCAAAATAGAAAACATCCCGGGGATCAACGATATGCATTTCCCCATCGGCCATTCCCGCCAGCTTTCTGGAAACTGATTTGATTGAATCAATACACTGCAGTAATGCCTCATCAACGTCATTAGCCCGTATGATGATTTCCGGTTCCGTTCCGTCGGGTATATTTTCAATCGTGATTTTTATGCTGACCACCTCCCGCTTCTTCTATTTCCAGTATAGGTCAGTAAATCAGCTTATTCAATACATGCAAAGGTAAGCTGCACCTATGGCAATCTAAGTTGCAAGTTTCGGGGATCTACAAAAAAAGAAACCTCTACTACATATTTCAGTTCTCAACCTTATAAATTTCTCCATAATAAAATATCATAGTGGTTTACATAGCAACAAAACTTCCGGAAACACTATACAAAAAGGAGGAGTAGAGCATGAACATCATACGCCTGGGAACAAGATTTCTCAACAATAGTTCTCCGCTTACGTTATTAGCTGCCGGTGCTGCTATTGCCGTTGCTTTTCCACCTGTCCGGCGGGGCTTTCGCGCGGTTGCCGTCATGACTACCCGAGGAGCCTTGGCCGTTGCAGACAGCGTTAAAGATTTAGGAGGCAAACTGAAAGAAAGTACCGCGGATATTGTGGCGGAAGCCAGAGACTATAGCGGGTCTCCACAGGACACTCTGTCGGAAACCATTGACTGTATTAAAGATACTGTCAGACACCAAGGCCGTCGTGTCGCAGTAGCAACCACCGCAGGTGCCCTGACATTGTCGGATAGAGCCCGGAAAATACGCCGGAACTTTAAAGATGTGGTAGAGGAAGCCAGAACCAGTCGCGCTGATAGAAACGATACCGAAGAGGTACGAGACGACCTGGCTTATGAAAACCCGGAAGATTCACCATACGAACTTTTAGATACCGATCTAACTCCCCCTCATAACAGACATAAAGAATAAAGGATAAAAAGAACAGAGTTGCCACTGTGCATTAGTGGCAACTCTATTCTTTTTCCATGATCCAAAAGTACGGCTTTCCGGTCTGATTAAAATAAACCATCTGCCTGTGCTCCGGAAGTGGCATAAGCCAAGTCTTTTCCTAAATTCCCGGGTCCTGCTTCTTTTCCTGCATTTTTTTCATTGCACAGGTTTTACCCACACCGTATACAAAAGGAATCCCGATGGCATGAATCAAAAGGAATGCGCCCCAGCCAATCGCGGGACGTGCCAGCAGCCAGTACATAGCATCACCTCCTTGCCACTTGTGCCGTGTCAGCCCTATTCCGTGGATACTGACGGGAGATATTACAAAAAATCTTCTCGCCACAACCCAGCAGTGTTAAGGTTGATACAAGACTAGTATTAGCAAAGAGGAAACATCCAACCCTTTCAACTTCAGTTCTCCTGCAATAACCTGAGTTGTGGCAAGGGACGCGTTTGTAACTCCTTGCCCGGTCTCCTCCATAACCAAAAGTCAAATACCGCAGTTACGATAGACACAAAGATCGCCAGACTCCATTCCCATACCGTTAATGGAACTGTACCGAAGACGGGCTGCAAAAACGGCAGATGAATGGACCCGATGACCATGAGCATCGATAGTGCTATCGCCGCAAACAGCCATTTGTTGTTTATACATTCCGTTTTTTTGATACCCTTTTCGATCCGGCAATCCAAAAGGTGGATAAACTGGCTGATAGCCAACTGGGCCAGCAGCAAAGAACGGGCGAGCAACAGATTGCCGCTTTGCCGCAATTTCCATCCATACAGCAATAAGCTGCTAACGCCAATAATCAAACCCCTGCTTATAATTTTCCTGCCCAGCCCATGAGCAAATACGCTTTCACTGCTTGACTGGGGACTTTGTTCCATTATATTTTCCGGCGGTGGATCATTGACAAGGGCAACCGCCGGCAAACCGTCACCGACCAGGTTAATCCACAAGAGTTGTATCGGTATCAACGGCAGCGGCATGCCTAGCACAACGGCCAAAAACATAAGCACTACCTCGCCAACATTGGTTGCAACCAAATACCGTATGGCCTTACGGATATTATTATAAATCGAACGGCCTTCTTCCATAGCCTTTATGATGGTCGCAAAATTATCATCGGCTAATGTCATACAAGCAGCTTCTTTGGTAACATCCGTGCCGGTTATCCCCATGGCAATGCCAATATTGGCGGCCTTTACGGCTGGAGCGTCATTTACCCCGTCGCCAGTCATGGCAACCACCTCGCCCCGGCTTTGAAAGGCCTTAACAATACGCATCTTATGCTGTGGGGTCGTCCTGGCGAATATGCAGGCTGTGGGGGCCGCTGCGGCCAATTCCTCATCCGTCATGCTGTCAATTTCCAGGCCTGTAATAATGCGCCCGTTATCCTTTAACAATCCCAGTTCCAGACCGATTGCCCTGGCCGTATTCGGGTGGTCTCCGGTAATCATGACTACCTTGACTCCGGCGCGGTGACATTTGGCGATCGCTTCCGGGACCTCGGCCCGAGGCGGATCGATCATCCCAACCAGGCCGCAAAAAACCAGATTATCTTCTCTTACCTGCTCCTGCCCCGCACCGTCTGCTTCCATAGGCCGGTAAGCACAAGCCAGAACACGCAATGCTCTTGCAGCCATAGCATTATTCGCCTGTTCAATATTCCGACGGGTTGTCTCATCCAACGGATAGCTATGTTCTCCGTCGGTGTAGTGAGTGCAAAGGCTAAGAATTTTATCAGGGGCTCCCTTGGAGTAAAGCGACATCTGCTTGCTGTCATCGGTACATAAAACGGACATCATACATCGTTCCGATTCAAAAGGGTATTCCACTACCCGGCAATGAGTTTCCGAAAATTGCTCAATATCAATGCCGGCCTTTGCCGCCAAAGTCAGGAGGGCCCCTTCAGTTGGATCACCGTCAATCGCCCAGCTTGCGGTTATACAAGGTCGCAAGGGAATCACCTTGCGATTTGCTTCCGTTTTCATCAGCTTTGCATTATTGCAAAGCGTGGCAATGGTTGCTACTTTTTTTAGCAGGCCGTTGGGTTTTACCGATTGATTATCAGCCACAAACTTACCCGCCGGATCATACCCTTCCCCGCTGACCAGCCAGTGACCGGCTGGTGAATATACCTCGCGCACCGTCATTTGGTTCTGCGTCAGCGTTCCCGTTTTATCGGAGCAAATGACGGTGGCCGCCCCTAGATTCTCAATGGAGGAAAGCCGGCGAACAATAATATTCCGTTTGCTCATCCGCTGAACCCCCATAGCCAATGCAATGAGAACAATGGCGGAAAGTCCCTCCGGTATCGCGGCCACAGCCAGACTGGCTCCTGTTTGCAGCATCTGAATCATCGGTTCGCCCCTTAATGTGCCCGCTAAAAAGACGAGGCCGGACACGGCCAGGCAGCCATACACTAAATATTTCCCCAGTTCCTCCAGCCGCCGTTGCAAAGGAGTTGCCTCTTCCTTCTGCTCCCCGATCAAGGAGGCAATCTTGCCCATTTCCGTCTGCATACCGGTAGCGACCACCACCGCGGTTGCCCGTCCTCTGGTAACAGTGGTGCCCATAAACACCATATTTCTCCGGTCTCCTAAGGCAACCTGATCCTTTTCCAACTTATCATATTGCTTTTTTACCGGAAGCGTTTCCCCGGTTAAAGACGCTTCTTCCACTTCAAAATGAACGCCTTGCAGCAACCGGGCATCAGCCGGTACCCGGTCCCCCGCTTCCAGAACAATGATATCACCGGGAACTACGGCGGCGGCGCTCACTTTAACCTGCCGGCCTGCCCGGATTACCCTGGCCTGCGGCGCCGCCAGTTCCTGCAGGGCATCTAGCGACTGACCGGCCTTTCGTTCCTGGGCAACCCCCAAAAACGCGTTGGCCGTGACAATTCCCACTGTCAGCATGGCATCTCTTCTTTTACCCAGTATGAAGCTTAAACCGGCGGCGCCAACCAGCACCTGAACCATAAAATCCTTAAATTGATCCAGCAACTGCCGCCAAAACGAAGGCTTGGGCCGTTCCGCCAGACGGTTATGGCCATAATGCAAGCAGCGCAGTGCCGCATCCTGTTCACCCAGTCCCCACTTGTTGGAAGTTCCCAGTTCCTCGCAGGTTTCTTCCGGACTCAGCCCATACCATTTTTTCGCTTCTGCCGGGATATGATTTTTCGCCTCACCCGCCTGCAGCGAACCAAGCTGAGATTCATTCATGGCAAAACGCTGCAAATTCAAGGGTTGACCCATTGGTGTGTTTTGGCCGGAAGTCAACAGGCGCCCTGAGTTGAGCACGACTCCCAGCGTGCTGATATTGGCCAGCAGCCCTGCCGTCAGCGGAGAAATAAGCCGGACAGCGGCTAAAGCTATCCCTATTATGTTTAATCCCGCAGCTAAAGCAATATTTTGCTTTACCACCTCATTTAGCCGTTTTCCCAATACCACTGTTTTTGCTATTTTGGCAGGATCATCATCGCCAATGACAATATCGGCCTTGTTGATGCTGGGCCCGGAGCCGGTTTTTCCCATGACAATGCCTACGTTGCTTGCCTGCAGGGCGTGCACGTCATTCATACCGTCGCCTACCATGATCACTTTATAATCATGCCGCTTTATATTTTGTATGATTCTGGCCTTTTCTTCGGGCAGCACCCCGCTGTAGGTATAGGGAATATCCAGCGTTGCGGCCACCGCCTGGGCGGCAGGATCCGCATCGCCGGTCAGCAGTGCCAGGTTCTGAATGCCCAGGCAGCGCAAAGCGGCCACACTTTCCAAACTGGCTGGCTTTATTTTGTCCCGGACTGCAATCAGTCCGCATAATTCCCGGTTAACCGCGACGTAGACAATTGTTTTGCCGTTCATTTTCATTCGGACAATCCGGTCTTTTGCCCCACCCAGCAGGACTTTTTCCTGCTGCATGAGTGTCTGATTGCCCACAGCAACCTGTTTCCCTGCTATAACGGCACAAACGCCTTTACCAGGAACCAGCCGGCTGTCGGCTGGCGGAAGCTGCAAGCCTCGTTTGACTGCTTCTGCCAGCAGCACCCGGTTGTACGGTTGAAATTCCCTTTCTCCTGCTGCCGCCGCCAGACGTATTATTTCGTCCTCACTCATACCGCCGATTGGCACAATTTCACCAATATGCGGCACAGCTTCCGTGAGTGTACCTGTTTTGTCGAATACAACCGTATCGGCTTCTCCCGCCGTTTCCAGTGCCCTGGGCTCTTTTACATAAATATTGTCTCCCATTGCCTGGGCAACTGCCGTCCCCATCGCCGAATTTCTCGCCAGCGAGATGGCTGCCGGCGACCCGGCAAGCAGTACGGCGATACTGCGGGGAATATCCCGGGTAAACAGAAAGATCAAACCGGCAATTGTAAGGCTCCACCACATCACTTTGTTGACATACCGGTCACTGATATGCCAAAGACCTTCATATTTGACCATATCATAGGCCAACGGCCTATAAGGAGTATTGTCAACATTATGTACCTGAATTTGAATCGATCCGGTTTCAATCAGCGCTCCGGGATGAACTATATCACCTTTAAGAGCCAAATACGGCATACAATCACCGTTCACCGCCGCCCGGTTTAATTCCGCCTGGCCGGCAATGATTTTTCCCTCAACAGGTATCGTTTCCCCCGAATGTAATGCAATCACATCGCCAGCCTTAATATTATGTTCCTGTATACTCTGCCTGCGGTCTGCCTCCAAACTAAGCCATTGTTGCTGCTTTTGCTGGAGCATTTTCTCAATCTGGCCACGGGATCTGGCCTGCATCACAAATTGAAAGAAATTAGCCAAATGGACAATCCACAGAATGGATAAGCCTGTTATACTTTCCCGCATGGCCAGCATCAGCAAGGAGGCTATAAAAATAACCAGGTCATGATTGACCCGTTTATGCCGTATCAATGATTTTACCCCGCTGCGAAATAAGGGATACCCCGATATAATTGTTGTGAGAGCCACCAGGTTAAACACATGGGGCGAAGAAGCCAGCGTCGAACGCCCTACTACCAGCCGTTTGGCAAAAATAGCCGCCAAAACACCGCCTGTTGTCAAAGCATACAACCCGGCACGGGAAGTTTCTCCCGGTTCCGGTACCGGAGCGGCAGCGGCGATCTGTCGCAACGCTGTGGCCTCACGGCGAACCTCCTCCAAAGTCTGATAGGTACTGACCACTTTAGCCACTTTTGCTCTGATGTCCGGCAAACCAATGACCGCAGCCTCATATAACACCAAAATCCGCCCGGTAAGCGGATTTGCCGTTACTTCACGAATTCCTGCCACCGAAGGCAGACATTCCTTTAGTAATTTTGCTAAAACAATATTCCGGTAAAGTCCTTTAACTTCCATTCTTAGACGTCCCGGTATCAGCCTACATTTCCCTGTCATCGTTTCCAAATGTATCACCCTATCCGACTACAATTTGTTTAGTTATTATACTGGAAAGAAAATATGGAAACTAAAGACCTGATGACGCAAAGGAACAACAGTAAGGCTTGTCCTTATTGTTGTTCAAAAAAACTTCAGGCGCGTCCAGGAAACACCGGAGAGTAAATTGTCCTTGGCCTCTTTACTCCTCTGTTTAACATACCCGAAAAAATCTTTTAAAAATAATTCCCACACCACAATCACTTCCGACTTGTCCTTTGGTGATTGCCGGCGTAGCTCAATGCTTAAATCTACAGCCTCCCGTAATTCTTTGCTAATCGCGGATACTTTTTCTTTCAAATCCTGTAGATCGGCCATCTCGTTCCTCCTGATTAAGGTGTAGGCTCCGTGGGCTCTGTCACCGTTTCATCTATAGCACTGTCAATGGACTGCTTAAACTGTTCAAACTGAGCTTCACTGACAATATCCTCCAAATCCTCCCGGACACCGCTAAACATTCCCTGGGCTTGTTCCGATAAGCCCATAATTCCCTGAACCGTTTTAATAGCCAGGGGCCGAAGTTTTTCTCTTACACTTGGCAGCAACAGCATACCCAATGCTGCTGTTCCCAGCCAAAAGGTCGGGCTGTGGCCCGTTTTCATTCTCATCCGGTGCCCCATTCTCCGGTGGGTGCGGGTAAAACTGTTCATATCCGGACTTTGCTCCACCAAATCGGCCAATTCGGTCAGATGCATTAATTCCCGGCGTTCCTGACGGATCATATCCTGTAAAACACTTCGGGCATAAGGATCGGTTATGGTGGCAAGTTTACGTTCATACGTACTAACCGCCGCTAACTTGGCCTCAAAAATCTGATCCAGACTTTCGGAAGATTCTACATTGGTTGTTTCCGTAATTCTTTCCCGCATGCGCTGTCCGCGGCTTTTTCGTTCATACCGTTCCTGCGATTTTGCCTCTTGTTTTTCGTTTTGTTCGTGATTTGATTCAATAGCCGGCATATACGCTCTGCCCCTTCTGTTATAGGATAACAATGTACAAGATAATATTACCCAGTTTAACCCATGTTATGCAGTTGCCTTCTCTGCGGGCAATAAAAAAACAGCATGATGTGGCCATCATACTGCATAGGGAACCTCATATAAAGAATGCCTCTTTTTCCGGCGTTTCCAATGTAGCAATTTATACTGATTTATTGTGGGAAGTTCAACATTCTTGCCGGTATATTCATCATAAAACCGGTAGTAAACTTCAGCGGCGGTTTCCTGATATTGATGTGTTATTTGGGTTGCCCAGTGGCTCAGCATACCATGAATGCAGTCATCGACCTGCCGCTGTAGCCGCTCTGTCTGTTCTGCCGGTGAGCAATCAAACCGGCTTAATAATAAGTCGCCCCAATCCATCTGGCCGGCTAACTGCCGCAACACCCGGGGCAATCCAGTGTGTGATAAGCTTTCCCGACAAGTTTTATTAACGACTCTGCCCATTGTTTTTGTAAAACGAAAGGTATTTCGATATTCCTGCAAGACCTGACTAATATAGGCCGGGGGAGAAAACAGCCGGGCACTGACCGTAAATAAATCTGCACATTCCGGTACGGAACGCCCGAAATAGTGCTGCATATCGGCCCTGACTAACGCATGGATTTCCTGTGCTAATTCATCAACCTGTAAATCTGCAAGCATGACTTCCAGGATACTCCGGTAATCCCATCGGCCACTAAGTAAAAGTAATGCATACGGACGGGAAATATTTTGACTTATTGCCAAAGTTCTTTGAATATACTGATCGATTTTTTCCTTGCAGGCGTTAATCCGGAGCAAAAGTTTTTTTTCTTCAGCCACACGGTGATTTGCCGCTATACAGCCAAGCAAGTGCTCACAAGAAACATTTGTCTGCATCACTGCAAAAGCTGATGAGAATGGGCGTATACATCGTCCTGACAAAGTTTTCACAGCACTTTCCCCTCTACTGGTCCCTATTTTCCCTTATTTTATTATATACCGGCATCTTTACGGGGAAGTTAAGTAAACGTAAAGGCTGTGTAAAATTTATTTTGGTATGGAAGAAACTACATCCTATAGCCACATAGAAATAACGCAAGCTTTCTCGCTGAACGTTTTATACTATAGGTTATATTGTCACTAGGGGGGATTTCTGTTGCAACATATTGGCTGGGCTTTTTTCGTTGCTTTTGCTGCCAATCTTGATAACCTGGGAGTAGGCATCACCTACGGAATGCGCCATATAAAAATATCCTATACGGCCAACGGGATCATTGCCGCTACATCGTTTTTCGTTGCCTGGATCTCCTCACAAGCCGGGCAAAGCTTCAGCCTATATGCCTCGCCCCAAATCGGCGCCATCATCAGTACCGCTTTACTGGTTTCAATGGGGCTATGGATCTGTCTCCAGCCAATCATTCACGCTGTCAAAGAGAAGCAGCCTATCATGGATCTACAGTTATTCGGAACCAAAATATATATCGGCCCGGTTGAAATATTGCGTCATCCGGAAAAGGTGGATCTGGATGCCTCGAAAGATCTTTGCTGCCGTGAGGCTTTCCTGCTTGGCTTTGCGCTTTCCCTGAATGCCATAGCCGGAGGGTTTGCTATCGGCACTGCCGGCCAGTCCCCTTTACTCGAATCTGTTCTCGTTAGCGCCTTCAGCCTTCTTACCGTCAGTTTAGGACATTATTGGGGACAAAAATATGCTTCGGAACTTCTCGGGAACTATGCGACTACCGTTTCCGGCTTTTTGCTGATGCTCATTGGAGTATACCAACTGGCCGGCTAAAGCTTTACCCGGCGCAACCTCAAATACAAGGCAGGCATTCATTTAATTGAATGCCTGCCTTGTACCGCAATACCGTCTAAATAAACCATAAGTTCCTGACTCGTCCAAAATGCATTTACTACTTCCTCCAGTAAGGCATGAATATTACTGGTTTCCAAAGTGATGTCGATGAGATGTGCCCTTGTTGTCCGTGGTTTAAGAATAACTCTGTAATTATAACCTGCAACAACCCAACAATCCAAGATTTCCCATCTTTCCTTGATCATAGCAGCAAATTCGCTCCTTATTACCGCCTGATATATTTACTGGAGGATATTCTGGATTAATAAAACGAAAACCTTTTTTTAATACAAAACTTTACAAATTTTTCATAAACTTAACTATCGTCCTCCTGTATTATCGGTCAGTAAATTCGCCTGTTCAGCAAACAACAATGCTCAAGTAATAAACAAAGTACCGCAATAGCTGTTATTGCGGTACTTTGTCGGTTGTTTTAAATCTGAAATTTATTGATTTCACTTTGAAGATTCATAGCCAGCTTGGCCAATGCCTGACTGGATGACGCGACCTCTTCCATCGTGGCCAGCTGCTCTTCGGTCGCAGCGGATACGGACTGCGTTTCGCCGGAAGCGCTTCGGCTCAGAGCATCAATTTGCTTGGCCGATTCTGCAACTTGCTGGCTTCCGACAGCCATTTGCTCAATAGCTGCAGTAATTTCCTTAATCTGCTCAGACACAAGAGTGATAACCGTAACAATTTCCTGGAAGGCCTGTCCTGAGGCATCAACAATTTCTGTTCCCAGTTTAACTTCCCTTGTCCCTTCTTTCATAGCATCTACAGCCATATTGGTATCTCCCTGAATTTCACCAATCAAAGTTGCAATTTGCTTAGCCGCCTCCTGAGATTGCTCTGCCAGCTTGCGAACCTCTTCGGCAACTACGGCAAATCCCCTTCCCTGTTCACCGGCCCGGGCCGCCTCAATGGCTGCATTCAAAGCCAACAGATTCGTCTGTCCGGCAATACCGGAAATAGTATCGACAATCTGACCAATTTCCTGGGAGCGTTCCCCTAATTTAGTCACAACCCCGGCCAGTGTTGTGACAGTATTTTCGATATGAAACATCTGCTTTACTGCCTTATCAATCGATTCTTTACCATGACTGGCCTTTTCAGAAGCCTGGTCCGAATGATTGGACACTTCGTGGACGTTAGCGGCTACCTGTTGAATACTGGCCGACATCTGCTGCACTACGGCCGATGTATCGTTCGCTGCCGACATCTGATTATCCATACCTTTCGCCACTTCTGCCATGGAACTGGCAACCTGATTGGCTGCCTGGGATGACTGCTCGGCACCGGCACTGAGTTCTTCTGAGGAGGAGGCAACCTGTTCCACCGACTGGCCAACCTGTTTTAATAAAACCTGTAGACTGCTGCGGGTATGCTCCAGAGCAGTCACTAATTGACCGATCTCATCACGGCGATTTATCTTACTGCCTTTATCCCGGAAGTCGCCGGCCGCAAAATCCCGGCATAAACCCACCATAAACGATAACGGCCCGGTAATGCTTTTAGTTATGTATAGGCCGCTAAACCCTAATAGCAGCACAACAGTTAGGATAACGGCTGAAACAATCAGTACCGCTTTTTCAAAATCAGCCTGATTTTCTTTATCGGACCGTTCCGACAGATCCGCATAATATTCGGAAAGTCCGCGTAGTTTATCCATAAAGTCGGTAGCTAACGGGTCTACTTTATCTATATAAAGAGCATAGGCTTCCGCATTTTTATTTTGTGCAGCCAATTCTATCACACCGGCTCTGGCCTGGCGATATTTGTCCTGCGCTGCTTGTATTTGATTCAATATGGATTGAGCTTTTTCATCCATCTGCATACTGACAAGCGATTTCATATTAGTATCTGCAGCAGCAGCGCCCTCGCTGATCGTGGCTTTTAATTCTTGATTTCTTTGTTCATTGGTAGTGATCATCAATTCCAAAATAGCCGAATTCACCTTGCGGGTTATTGTACGGGTATCATTAATCGTTTGTACGGGAAGCAGCCTATCCTTATATAAGGTAGTCATAGCTGTATTGGCATGCCCAAGATAGTAAAAGCCGGTAAAACTGATAATGCCTAAGGAAAGAAACGCAATAACAATCAGTATACTGAGTTTAAAAACTACTTTCATATTGTCCAAAAAGTGCATATAAATCCCCCTTATAAGTATGTTTTATACATTTAAATGCTAGCATTATAAATGTTGCGGGTGGTCTAGCCTGATCAGAAATACAACGGACAAATAGGCTCCCTGAGGGCAAGCCGAATATCCAAAAAATAAATTGTAAAATTTATCACAAAGCAGATTTGCCTTCTGCGGACGTTATCAAAAAGCTAAGTCGACTTTCTAATGTAACAAAATGACCTTGTGTTACATTAGAAAGTCGACTTGAGCTAGAAAAATCAAGGTTTTATAAAGAAAAAACTTGAAAACCAGGTTAACATATCACTAATTTCCACTACTTTTATCTTTTTGCAAGAAATGTAAGTTTATAGAGGAATCAAGCGAATCTTGTCGTATATAGTGTTAGAAGTGAATTGGAATATTACAGTAACACAAGGTCATTTTGTTACTATCTATTCGTAAACTCCGAAATCATCCGGAAAATGCAACTGAGAAAAAACTACTGGCGGATCTACCTTCCATCAGTAAAGCCAAACCGCCCCCAATCGCAGCATGAACTTAACTGCAATTGGGGGCGGTCTCTATAACAGCGCTCTGCTGTCCAGTCAGATTAAATGATTCTACGCCTGGCTTCTCTACTTTTATTAGCTCTCTTTATCCGGTTGGCCGGTTACGGTTTAACGCCCACTCGGCCATTTGTCTTACACGGGCATCAGGATCTTCCAGCGCTCTGGTAAAGTAAGGGGCATACGCTTTCGGGTCCTTATTAGCCATGGCCCGGATTATATTGCAACGCCATTGCCAAAAATCCTCTTGGGCGATATACCAGAAGCGAGGCTGCAAAACATTCCGGTACGTCACCTCATCCATAGCCAGCAGGGTCTCCAATTCCAGCAAACTGTCCAGAGCAACCGGTTCAACGAATTCCTCCTTACCCTGCCAGGCTTTATTCATGGGGCAGGCATTCTGGCATTCGTCACAGCCATACAGATAAGTGCCCATAGTTTTTCTGACATCTTCCGGCGGCAATGCGTCCCATTCACTGAAAGTCAAGTGAGCAATACAGCGGGTAGCGTCCATTGTCAATGGCGCGGTCAAAGCCCCCGTCGGGCAAGCCTGTATACATTTGTTACAGTTAGGCGGACAGGGGAAACGGCTGTCGCCGCCTGGCTGATCATAGGCCAGCGGCTTATCAACCAGCCAGGCATCAATCCAATGCCACGATCCCTGCGCAGTATATACAAAATTATTATTGCGGAACTTCCCCAAGCCGGCCTTCACCGCCGCCCAGCGCAGCGGCAGCCGCTCCCGGGCAATACGAAAACCGCTGTCCGTCAAAAACTGTTCAAAATCAGCCTGTGCCGCATATTCCGGCGAGTAAGGCAACCGCCCGTCGAACAGATAGTACTTGCCCACCAACTGATCCAGTTGCGGCTGAAGCTTATACTTATCGTAACGCCGCAGGCAAACTACGATAGAACGGGCCCAGGGGACGACAGCTTGCGGCTGCGAAGCGACTCTTGCCTCCAGCTTGTCATAAAACGGCGCCGCATGAGGAAACAGGCGGGCGCGCCGCTCCACTCCCGCTAAAAATTCCTGAAACGGTGCCGCCGCAATAATCCCACAGCCGTCATAGCCCAGCTCACGGGCTTTTGCCTTGATAGCCTCTTCCCAGGTTCCCAAATGTATCACGCTCCTGTTCCTTAATCCCCCACTGGTTCTTCTGCTCCGGGTTTTCTGTTCACCATACAGGAAAAGTTAACTACACGGTTTTTCCCGGAGGCTTTGGCCTGCAGCATGGCCGTGTCTGCCATAGTAATAATTTCATTGAGCGATTTGTCCGGACATTGCGTTATATCCACATAGCCGATACTGGCACTGACGCAATACCTGTTTTGATTACAATAAACCGGCTGCTCGATCTGAGATAGCAGGACAGCTCCGTCAAACACCTCACCGGACTCCAGGATCAGTAAAAACTCGTCGCCGCCCATCCGGTAGACCGAGGCCTGGGGCAGACAGTTTTGCAACCGCACGGCGATCTCCTGTAAAACCTGGTCGCCGGCTTCATGACCAAAATTATCGTTAATGACCTTGAAGTGATCCAAATCCACGTAGATAATGCTGGACTGCTGCAATCTGGACACGTCGGAAAACTCGTTGAACAAAGCATGCCTGTTTTTTACGCCCGTCAGATAATCGGTAGCCGCCAGCCATTCCAGTTCTCTGTTCCGTCGACGCATCAAAACCGTAGCAATCATAAAAATCATAAAAGTCGTTAGCAGCAGCATGAGAAAGAAATTGCGAAGCTCGTTCATGTGCTGCTCTTGCAAAACATGGTCCTTATAGTAGGCAAAAATACTTTTATCTTCATAATACTGCTTGCCAATCGTCTTTAAATCCAACTTTTTCATGCCTTTATCAAGAATTTCAATGAGTTTTTTCCCGTTTTCCGTCTTAGGCGAAAAAAAAGCATACTGCCGGATGTTATCGTTAATGGAAAATACAATCTCATAATCAAATAATTTCCCCGTAAAATACCGCTCCACAAAAGCCGCTTCATTATGTGAAATCAGGTTTACCTCTTGCCTTCGCAAAGCGGCAAACGCATCATCAAAGGTCCGGTAATAGATAACTTTTTGCGGATCGGCAAACTTTAATAGATAATCGTTAACCGACATCCCCTCAACCAGGCCTATTTTATACCGCGCAATATCATTGATCCGGCTTAGCCGTACATGATGATCAATAGCACCAATCAAAGCATAATTCATTTCAAAATAAACAGTATTGGCAAAATACCCGTACGATTTCCGTTCATCGGTTACACTGGCGGCGCATAGTATATCAATTTTGTTGTCCCTGATTAAGTTCAGATGCTCGATCCAGGACAGGTCGCCATACGGGATAAGCGTATACTTAAACCCCAGTGTTTGCGATAAAATCCGCAGTACCTCGATGGACACACCGTCAAATTCACCTGTTTTCTTGCTATAGCAGGATATGGGCGGAAACCTCTCGTCCACCGCCACTTTTAGAGTGCCCAGCGAACGGATGAATTCCCTCTCTCCCGCCGTCAGTTCCACCTGCATATCAGGCGTAATGGCGACGTGTCTGTTTTGCGTGGTCCGCATTTCTTGTACCTTATAACCATAAAACGCGGTCATACCAATGATGATCACTATAAGAAAAAGACCTGCCAGTTGTTTACTTTGTTTCATTAGGTAACCCACTTTACCAGGTAAATTTACCTTTACTGCCCACGGGGCTGCTTTAATACCGGTTATGACTGGGATAAATCACCAAGATTCCGGTTGTGTACTCATTCTGTACGGAGCTGAAAGTTCCTGCCAAATTCGACAAGAATATGCAAATACTTCTTCGCTAAAAGAGCAATGCTTACTGCTACGGCTTGGCTGGAAAATGAATAGCAACCCCGGCAGGAAATCCTGCCGGGGTTGCTATTATAGCGATTTTATATTTTAATTCATCCTTCGGCAACTGCCTTTAGAATGCTTTTCTCCAGTACCGTCAGCCCCCGGTCCAGTTCTTCGTCAGTGACAACCAGTGGAATAAGCAGGCGGATGACATTGCCGAACACTCCGGCGCTAATCAGCATAACGCCCTGTTCCAGGCAGTACTGGATGATCTTGCCGGTCAGTTCCTTGGCCGGTTCCTTAGTCTCCCGGTCTTTGACCAATTCAATGCCGATCATGGCTCCCACACCGCGCACGTCGCCGATAGCCGAACAGCGTTCCTGCAGAGTTTTCAGGCGGCTCATCGTAATTTCACCGATCTTAGTTGCCCGGCTGCACAGCGCATTTTCTTCAATATATTTAATGGTCTCCAACCCGGCTACGCAGGCCAGCGGATTACCGCCATAGGTACCGCCGATATTGCCGCCGTCGGGAGCGTCCATATATTCGGCCTTGCCGGTTACCGCACTTAAAGGGACACCGGCGGCAATCGACTTGGCCGTTGTCATCAGATCAGGCTCAACACCCCAATTTTCTATGGCAAACATTTTGCCCGTCCGGGCAAAGCCGGTCTGCACTTCATCGGCAATCAGCAAAATGCCTTTCTTCTCACAAATAGCTTTCAGGCCCGGCAAAAATTCCGGCGGCGGCACCAGGAAACCGCCCTCGCCCTGTACCGGCTCAATGATCATGGCGGCGATGTGTTCGGCGTCAATCTCGGTGGTAAAGAACCGCTCAAAATTCTCCAGACAATGCATGCCGCAGCCCGGATAGCTTGAGCGGTAATGACAGCGGTAGCAATAAGCCGAAGGCACCTTGTAGATATCCGGCGCAAAGGGGCCGAAGCCGTATTTATAGGGCTTTACCTTGCTGGTCAGACTCATAGTCATCAGCGTCCGTCCGTGAAAAGCACATTCAAAGGCAATAATGCCGGTCCGCCGGGTGGCATGACGGGCAATCTTCACGGCATTTTCCACCGCTTCAGCGCCGCTGTTGGCAAACATCGTCTTCTTCGGCGAAGCGCCCGGTGCGATGGCGTTCATCTTTTCAGCAAGTGCCACATATGATTCGTACATACCAATGGCAAAGAAGGAATGCAGCAACTTCTCCGCCTGGCTTTGCACCGCCTTGACTACCGGTGCGGGACAATGTCCGATATTCAGCACACCGACCCCGGCATAAAAATCCAGATATTCTTTGCCTTCCACATCGGTAATGACGGCGCCGCTAGCCTTTTCCACAAATACTCCGGTAGAATTAGCAATGCCCTTAGGTACCGCCTTGTTTTTTCTTTCAATCAACTGCTTCGTTTTGTCTCCTCTAGCGCTCATGCGAATCCCTCCCCTTCCCTGATAAAAAAGATAAACGCTGAACCGCCTCTAGGGATACGGTTCAGCGCCATTGCTTAAAAACTATTTGCGTGTCCTTATGCTTTTATAGTACCAAATACCGGCCGGGGCGTCTATGTGACACCTTCACAAGATATATCGGCGTATTTTGTGATATCATCCTAATATCATAGGTAACCGCTGATTAAATGAACCTGTCGGGCTGGCGAGAGATTTTTTCGTCTGGCAAGGAAGCAAAACCGCAGAAATAGCGGCCTCTGTTGCAAGGTTTTGCTGACGCAGCCAGGCGGAGAAAGCTCCATCAGAACGCACAGTGTGAATTAATCAGTGGTTACCCTGAGTCCGCTCAACCCGGCAAATCAAGGGAAAATACACTGCTGTCCATTTGTTTGCCCATAATTACCCCGAGCTGCAGCGTCAGCCGGTCATAGGGATCATCCAAATCACGGCCGCTGATTTCTTCAATCTTTTTCAAACGATAGTCCAGCGTGTTGCGGTGAACAAAAAGCCGTTTGGCAGTTTGCGCGGCATTACAGTTTTCTTCAAAATAGGCAAACAGTGTGTCAATCAGCTCGGTGTTGTTTCTCCGGTCGTACTCATGGAGCGGTTCAATGATTTCCTGATAATAAAGCGCAAGCTTCTCCGGACCGATTTCAAACAACAGCTTGTAAATACCCAGCCGTTCATAGGCATAAACCGGTCGGGCAGCTCTCCGTAAACCGCCGAACAGCCGCAGCACCCGGCTGGCCTCCAAATAACTGCGCCGGGCCTCCGGCAGCGCCGCAAACCGCCCGCCCACCGCTACGGTAACCGCCAGTTCCGGCATCTCATCGACAAGCTGCGTCCAGACCCGTGTCAACAGCTCCAGGTTCTGCCGCACACCGGCCGGTTCACTGTCATAAGGCATCAAAAGAACGATATCATCGCCGCAAAGGGTCTGCAGAATCTTCCGGTCCCAGCGGGCCAAAATGTCCTGTACAACATTGCCAAAACGCATTTTAAACGCCATCAGGGCATTTTCGTCTTTCAACTTTTGCGCCTCCAGATATTCGGTTAAATTGCGCGGACTGATGACCGCCACCTGATGCGGCCGGGCAAGATCATAACCGTAATAAGCCGCCCGCTGGATCAGCACTTCCGGGTCGGCCAGCGGGAAAAACAGCAGTTGCTCCAGGAAGTCCTTAATTGACCGTTCCTCGGTCTGCTTCCGGACGATATGACTGCAGATGTCTCTGGTCACTTCAATGATTTTGACTTCCCAAGGCAGCGCAAAAATCGGGAAATGAGCCTGATCGGCCAGTTGCAGCACCTCTGCCGGGATATCCTCAATATAGGGCCCGACATTAATAATCAGCCCGGCCAGTTTTTTGTTGATAATCCCCCGGACAAGCTCCCTGAGTTTTTCCGTATCTCCCTGCAGGCCGATGCCGGTGATAATGAGCAACTCACCGCCCTGCACCCAGGGCAGCACATCGGGCAGATCGATAAAATGCACCCAGCGCACCAGCCGGTTCAGTCCGGCATGTCCCGCCACGATTTGCAGCTTGGTCAGCGAAGCTAAATTGACAACTTCACGGCAACTGATCATAGCCGGTCTCCTTTCACCGTATTCCGGTTAAAATTTAAAGACAATCAATTTTTCTTCCGTCATTTCCCGGACGGCGTACTGCGGACCTTCTTTCCCCATACCGCTTTCTTTGACGCCGCCGTAGGGCATATTGTCCGTTCTAAAAGTGGCGCCGTCATTAATGATCACACCACCTGTTTCAAGCTTCATGGCACACTCGCGGGCCACGTCCAGCGAGCCGGTAAAGACGCCGGCCTGCAGGCCGTACGCCGAATCATTGACCAGGGCAATGGCTTCGGAAATAGTATCATAAGGAATAATGGAAAAAAGCGGTGCGAAAACCTCCTGGCATACCAGCTTCATGTCCGGCCGGACATGAGTCAGTATGGTGGGGGCAAACCAGGCGCCGGAGCGTGTGCCGCCGGTCAGTACCGTGGCGCCCTGCGTTACGGCCTCTTTCACCCATTCCTCCACCCGCCCGGCTTCACTCTCGCTGATCATAGGCCCCACATCGGTGGCCGGGTCCATTGGATCACCGACAATAAGCTGTTTGGCATAGGCCACCGCCTTGTCGCAAAATTCCTGATACACACTGCGGTGCACATAGACGCGCTGACAGGAAATGCAGACCTGTCCGGCATTGGCAAAGGCATATTTGGCGCACAAAGCGGCCACTGCCGCCACATCGGTATCATGATGTACAATATTGGCCGAGTTGGAACCTAGCTCCAGCGCCACCCGCCGGAGGCCCGCCCGCTTCAACAGTTCTTTGCCGACCGCCGGACTGCCGGTAAAGCTGTAAAAGCCAATCCGTTTTTCTACCAGCAGCCATTCACCCAGTTTGGCACCCGAACCTGTCAGCAAGTTCAAAAAGCCGTTCGGCAAACCGGCCTGAGCAAAGATCTCGCACAACAGCACGGCTGACAGCGGCGTAACGGTGGCCGGTTTATACACCACCGCATTACCGGCGGCCAAGGCCGGACCGATCTTGTGGCAGGCCAGATTCAACGGGAAGTTAAAGGGCGTAATGGCACAGACAACGCCCACAGGCACCCGCAAAGTAAATGCCCAGCGGTTATCGCAGCCCGGCGCGCCGGCTAGCGGCACCATTTCGCCGGTCATCCGCTTGGCTTCTTCCGCCGACAGAATGAGGGTCTGCTGCGCCCTGGTTACTTCCGCCAGAGCTTCCTTCATAGGCTTACCTACTTCCTGGACGAGGATTTCCGCCATCTCCCGCTGCTTTTCCCGCAAAAGCTGACTGGCTTTCATAAGAATGGTATAGCGCATATACGGCTCCAACTTAACCGTTTTAAATGCCTGCTCGGCCGCATCGACCGCCGCCTGCACATTGTCCTGCCCGGCTGCAGCCACATACCCCAGTACACTGTTATCCGCCTTATTTTTCACGGCAATTTTATCCCCGGTGGCTACCCAGGCGCCATTAATAAATAAACCATGTTCTTTCATAATCAATCCTCCTCTATTTTGCTCTGCGATTTTTCGTTTCCGCAAAAATTCGCTCCGCCACCTGCAGTGTCCTGCTAATATCCGCTTCGCTGTGTTCGGTAGACAGATAAATCCGCCCCCGCCGCGCCGTGAAACGCACGCCATATTGCCGCGCTTTGCGCACAAACAGATCGTAATAAGCGATATCGGCGGCGGTTAGATAGTGCCGGAAATCATCGACCCCCTTTTTCAGGCCGAACATCAGAATGCAGATGGAGCCCACCGCCTGGCAAAACAAGGGTATCCCATAGGTTTCACCCAGCGTCCGCATGCCCTGGACAAACAGGCCACCTAACTGCTCCAGCCGCGGGTATACCTGTTCAGTTTCCAGCACCCCGATGGTCGCCAACGAGGCCGCCACGGCAATAGCATTGGCATTAAAGGTGCCGGCCGCCGGTACACCGGCTTCCATGATTTCCCGTTTCCCAGCGATTGCCGCCAGCGGATAACCGCCGGCAATCGCCTTGGCGAACACCGCTAAATCCGGCGTGACCCCATAGTATTGCTGCGCACCGCCCAGAGCCACCCGGAAGCCGGTGATGACTTCATCAAAGATCAGCACTACCTGATAGTGGCTGGTCAAATCCCGCAAACCGGCTAGATAGCCTGGTTTAGGTAGGATTGGACCCGAATCACACATGATCGGTTCAGTAATAACGGCGGCAAGCTCACCGGCCTCTTGCTCAATAACCTGTTCCAGCAACTCCAGATCATTCCAGGGCAGAATAATGATATCGTCTGCTGTTTCCCGTCGCTGCCCCCTGGTAGTAAACAGCCGGGCTGGTGCCTGCCGCTCGCCCAGTTCTTTTACGTTGGCGGCGTCAATACTTATTTTTTCTTCGTCCGCCCAGCCATGGTACTGGCCTTCAAACTTGATAATTTTTTTCTTGCCCGTATAGGCCCTGGCCAACCGAAAGGCATGCATATTGGCTTCGGTGCCGGAGTTCTGAAAGGATACCCGTTCGGCGCAGGGAATGATCTCAGTCAGCTTCTTCGCCAGTTGACAGAGAGAAACGGTCGTTGCCGACAATTGTGAACCCCGCTCGATTTGCGCCACCACAGCCCGGTTGACCGCCTCCGGGCTGTACCCCAGCAGCATGGGACCGAAGCCGCCAATATAGTCAATGTATTCATTGCCGTCCACATCATAGACCTTGGAGCCTTTGCCCCGCTCCAGGCAGAGCGGATACTCCTCATCGGCCGCTTTGTGAAACGAACTGGCCACGCCCTCTACCAAGTACATTTTTGTTTTTGCGAATAACGCCTTGGAACCTTCTGTATTTAATTTTTCCACCGTTATCGCCCCTTTCCAAACAGTAATATATAATTGGTACAACACGCGGTGCACCGTTAAAATGGTGCAGGAGGAAACCAAAGCTCCCTCCTGCAGGTAAACGGTTATTTGATTTATTTCACGTTTTTCGTTTTACCGTCTTCCAGCGATACGAAGTAATCCTGGTTCAGACCGTATTGTTCCAGTATTTTCATCAGGGTGCCATCTTTTTTCATATCGTTTATCGCTTTATTGACCGCATCGTTCAATTCCTTGTCTTCAAACCGGATAGCCGCGCCAATCTTGCCGGCAGCTTCCGCTTCATAGGGACTCAGGATTCTCAGGTCCAGACTGGAGTCCTGTTTTAAGGTATAGCCGGCCACAATGCCGTCGGTAACACAGGCATCAATTTTCCCGGTGTTAACCGCCATCATCAGTTCTGCCTGGCTGCCAAAAATTTTCAGGTCTTTAATTTTGCCTTCATTCAGCCATTTTTGAGCGATTTCCAGGAAGGCCGTACCTTTTTGGCCGCCCAAGACTTTATCCTTCAGGTCTTCCTTGGATTTTATACTGGAATCCTTTTTGACTACAACAGCTTCGCCTTCTTTATACCATACATCGGTAAACAGGGCTTTTTCCAGGCGCTCCTGTTTGATATACATGCCGTCGGTTACCATATCAATCGTTTTGTTGTTAAGCTCAATGAGCAAGTTCTCAAAGGGAATCTGCTTCATTTCCACTTTGGCAATGCCCAGACGTTTAGCCACTTCGCGGATAATGTCGGCATCAACACCGGAAAACTTGTTGCTGCTGGCGTCCATATAGGCGAAAGGAGCATCATTGGAGGAACCCACTACCAGAACACCTTTTTCCTTTATGGCGCTTAGCGTACTGCCGGCACCGGCGTCCTTCTTCTCCGTCGTAGTGCTGGAGGAACCGCAGCCAACCAGCAGGGCTGCCAGGGCAAATACCAAAACCACTAAACCTGCAAACCGTTTATACACTTTGTTCATCATGTTCCACTCCTCTTTTTTTATGAATGAATATATAGTACAGAAAACCAGCAGTTTCGAACTCTGCCGCCGGCTTTCTCTTCCACCGGTAACTGTCTTACCCGGTTATTTGGTCTTTAACCGGTGTTCCACAAAGGCCACCAGGTGCGACAGCGGCACACTGATGATAAGATAGGCCAGAGCCAAAAAAGTATATGATTCAATAGTTAAAAAGGTTTGTGACGCGAAGGTCTGGGTGCGAAGCAGCAGTTCATTGACCGCCACGTAAGCCAGGAGCGACGTGTCTTTGACCATCATGACCAGATAATTGCCCAATGATGGGATAATGCTCCGCAGGGCCTGGGGCATCACGATGCGGAACAGGGCCTGGTATTTGCCAA
This sequence comes from Propionispora vibrioides, assembly GCF_900110485.1. Taxonomy (NCBI): domain Bacteria; kingdom Bacillati; phylum Bacillota; class Negativicutes; order Selenomonadales; family Sporomusaceae; genus Propionispora; species Propionispora vibrioides. The sequence continues at coordinate 33,464 of NZ_FODY01000013.1, forward strand.
AGCCCAGCGCCAGGGCCGCTTCGGTCTGGCCGGGATCGACGGCAACGATGGCGGCCCGGATGACCTCGGACATATAACAGCCGTAATTGATACCCAGTCCCAGGATGCCGGCCGTCAGCGAGGCGATCTGTACATCCGTTTTATAGCCGAACAGACCGGCGATAAGGTTAAGCAGCAAAGGTACCACATAGTAGATATAGACAAGCTGCACCAGTAAGGGCGTTCCCCGGATAAGTTCCAGCAGCAAATACAAAAAACCTCTAATGATTTTAATGGATGAAAGCCTGCCGATAGCAATGATAAGTCCGATGAAAGTTGCCAGGATAAACCCCAGAATTGTCGCCTGAATAACCACACCAAAACCATGTAACAGGGAAGGAATTAAAAGATCGGCTGCTTTAGCAAAGTGTAGTGGCATGTTCTCCCTCCTTATGAATCACTGATTTATTCGCACTGGGCGTCCTGACGGATCTTTTTCCGCCTGGTTGCGTCGGCAAAACCTTGAAACAACTTAATTATTCCTGTGGTTTTACTTCCTTACCAGGCAAAATCTTTTGTCATGCCGACAGGCTCATTTCTCAGCGGTTCCTTATAAAACTCTTGCCAGAAACTCTTGAGTCCGCTGGTGTTCCGGCCGGTTAAAGATTTTGGCCGGCGGCCCTTCCTCCACGATATAGCCTTTATCCATAAAAATGACACGATCGGCCACATCGCGGGCAAAGCCCATTTCGTGAGTAACCACCACCATGGTCATCCCTTCGGCAGCCAATTGCTTCATGACTTCCAGCACATCGCCGACCAGTTCGGGGTCCAGCGCGGAAGTTGGTTCATCAAACAGCAGGAGCTTGGGTTTCATAGCCAGCGCGCGGGCAATGGCCACCCGCTGCTGCTGTCCGCCCGAAAGCTTAGCCGGATACTGATTGGCTTTATCGGCCAGGCCGACTTTGCGCAGCAGCTCCATAGCTATTTCTTCCGCTTCCGCTTTCTTTACTTTATTGACATGAATGGGAGCATAGGTTAAATTGTCCAGCACGGTTAGCATGGGGAAAAGATTAAACTTCTGGAACACCATGCCGACTTCTTTGCGGAGCTTTTTGCTGTCCAGATCGGCCTCAATCAGCGTTCCGCCATAATAGATTTTTCCGCTTGTCGGCACTTCCAAAAGATTCAGACAGCGCAGAAAGGTACTCTTGCCGGAACCGGACGGTCCGATAATACAGACTACCTCGCCGGCCTTGATAAACAGGCTGATGCTTTTCAGTACTTCCAAATCGCCGAACTTTTTACCTAAATTGATTATGTTAAACATAGCCCTTCCTCCTCTATTCTATAATTTGGGAAGGCGCCTGCCGCTAAAAGCAACCAGACGCACCGGCTAAAAAACAAAAAAAGCAAAGCACTCTCAGATTAAGCGTCTTTGCTTGATCGCCAGTAGGCAGTAGCCGCCGGGACGGTACGCCAACTGGCCGGTATTCACTTTTTTTACGGTAGTCTTTGCCGAAAGGATAACAAAAAAGATGCCTGGCAGAATAAGACAGTCTTTGTCTTATTTGTTAGCATCTTTGCTCAATTTTTTCGGTTGTATTTACTTTTATCTCATTATAGCAGAGCCGTCAAGCACTGTCCAGGGACAAAAATAACAATATATATGGCCTGCATTTGTGCAAACAACACAAATGCAGGCCATTCATCACTCCTTCAACTGATACGGCACCGTAGTGACAATGACATTTTCCTTGAGAATCAGCGTAGTCCGCAGAATCCAGCCTGTTTGGTTGTGCAGCAGGCGGTGCCACCATTTGGGAGTTTCAAATTCCGGGATAACCACCGTAATATAGTCATTGCTGGCTTTTTTCTGGACAATGTTTTCGATGTACTCCAGCAGCGGGTTCATCAGCAGCCGGTAAGGCGACCGCAGGATGACCAGCCGGACCCCCAGATTCCATTTGTCCCAGTTCTGCCTGATCTTTTCCTCCGACGCTTCGGTACTCGCCACATGAACCGCCAGCACATTATCACCGATCAGCTTGGCGTATTTCAAGGTTTGAAACACCACCCGCGTCGGCGTGGAAACCGGCACAATGACGATATGCTTACCGGCCGTCGATAAAGAATTCCCCTCACAAATCAATTCCTCCGGCACCCGCAGCTGTTCGGCGATGCTGTCATAATGACCGCGAATTTTCTTAAAGATAAATACAATAAAGGGAATAAACAATAAAATAATCCAGGCGCCGTGCACAAACTTAGTCACCGTAATAATCAGCACGACAATGCCGGTCGTGACCCCGCCAACGCCGTTCATCCAGGCCCGCAGGACCCAGCCGGGCTGGCGTTCCCTTTTCCAGTACACCACCATACTGGTCTGGGCGATGGTAAAGGAAATAAACACGCCAATGGCATACAACGAGATCAAGTGGTCAATCTGCCCCTGGAAGGCGACAATCAGCAGCGCGGCCATAAAGGTAAGCAATACAATGCCGTTGGAGTAAGTCAGCCGCTCACCCCGGGTGGCCAGATAGCGGGGCATATAGCCGTCCCTGGCGATGATGGACAGCAGGATGGGCAGTCCGTTATAGGCCGTATTGCCGGCCAGATACAACACCAGCATGGTACTAAGCTGAATGTACAGATAGATACCGTCCCGGCCGAACACTTTCTCGGCAAGCTGCGACAAAGCCGTCACCTCATGGTGCGGCACGATATGATAGTGCATGATCAGGAAGGTAATGCCGATGAACATAACCCCGAGAATACCGGCCATCCAGTACGTAGTGATGGTGGCGTTACGGGCCTCCGGCTTCCGGAACATCGGCACGCTGTCGGCAATCGCCTCGATACCGGTCATTGAGCTGCAGCCGTTGGCAAAGGCACGCAGAATCAAAAACAGCATGGCCCAGTCCAGCGGCTGCTTGGCCAGCGCGTCAGGATGGATGAGATAGGGAGCATCAAACAGCGCTTTGTAGCAGCCCGCTCCCAGCAGGGCCAGCACGCCGAACAAAAAAGCATAGGTAGGGATAACAAAGGCATTGGACGATTCCCTGACACCGCGCAAATTGACGACCATTAAAATAACGAATAAAACAAATAAATCAATAAAGACCTTGTGTTGCAATAAGGGGGGGTACGCCGAAGTAATCGCCGCCGTGCCCGCCGAGACACTAACCGCCGCGGTCAGCACATAGTCGGCAAACACCGAGCCGGCGGCAACCAGGGCCGGCAATTCACCTAAATTCTTTTTGGCGATAGCATAAGCACCGCCGCCTTCCGGATTGGCTTTCGCCACCTGAACATAGGACAGGGCGATGATGGCAAGTAAAAGTAATATGGTCAGGGCCACCGGCGCCATATAACCGTAGGCGATGATACCGGGAACGGTAATCAGTGTAATCATGATCTGTTCAGGGCCGTAAGCCACTGACGATAAGGCATCGGAAGAAAAAATAGATAAGGCCTTCCATTTGGGCAGGCGCTCGTGGGCCAGCTCGTTGTTGTGCAGCGGCTTGCCGATCAGCAAGCGCCGAATCACGCTCATCATAACAGTGTTAGTACATCCTTTCTGCTTTCGAATCCTATGTAGTATATGTGGTTTAGGGAAAAGATACCCCTGGTACTCTGCGTCACCTAAATACACGGACTTGCAACCTTATAATGATTTAAGTGATCCAGGATATTAGCGGCCCACCAAGTCTGAAATTACAATTACTTCACGGACCTTTTCCCGCAAGGTTTCGTTGTCGTCGGCTTACCTATATCCGCTAGGCGCGCCTCTTTCGCCTTGCCTTACAAAAAAATCTCCATAAGTTCAATTTGCACTTTCAAAGCCCGCGGACCACTAATCACAGATTAGATCATATCATCCGCCGGGATGCTTGTCCAGACGGCAGCAAATAATAAAAAAAACGCCCCGTACGCTGTCCGTCACCGGTCGCCGGGCGTTTAGTCATTCTCGTTCCCTTCTTACCACTGTTACTTATTCTACCATAGGTATAACTTCTTCCAAACTGTTCAGCGAAGCACAAGTAAGCGCTACGATAGCCTCGCCCGGATCAACGATATCTTTGACAAAAATACAGTCTATTTCAGCGCCGCTTGCTGCCTTAATGCCATTGATCGAATCTTCCAATACGACAGCTTCCCGCGCTGCATAGCCACTCATAGCCAACACCTTTCTGTAGATCTCCGGGTGGGGCTTACCATGACAGATTTCATCGCCACACAAAAAATAATCAAACTTTGAATAAACCTTGGCTGCTTTCAGCAATTTTTCCATACTGGCTCGCGGACTTGATGTGGCCACCGCTTTCTTTCGCCCTTTTCGTGTCAATAGGTCTAACAAATCTCCCAGTCCCGGCTTGATAGGCACACCTTCTTTAGCGATAATAGCGTCACTCTCAATTTTATATTGCTGCAAATAATAAGAGAATGGAAAATCCGGACCAAATTCTGCAAAATACTTATCTTGCAGCGTATGATCCGGTGAACCGATTAATGTTTTATAAAACTCAAAATTCAGTTGATAGCTATCCACTGCCAATAGTCTTTTCCAGGCTTGATAGTAAATCCATTCGGTATTGAACATTAATCCGTCCATATCAAAAATGAAGAGCTTTTTTGCCTGTAACTCCAATATATAACTCCCCGCTCCCCTAGCAAATACTTCCGTCTCAGCCACACATAAAACCCGTCTCATGCTAACCAGCAACTGTAACAGCTAGCCGGATTTGCATACATTGTAGAATTAAGCGACAACGCGGCAAATCCAGTTAGGTAACCGCTGATTAAATGAACCTATTGGCCTGGCGAGAGATTTTTTCGTCTGGCAAGGAAGTAAAGCCGCAGGAATAGCGGACCCTATTTCAAGGTTTTGCTAACGCAGTCAGGCGGAAAAAACTCCGTCAGGACGCGCAGCGTGAATTAATCAGTGGTTACCTAGCTCTAGCTATTACTCTAAATTCGCATGCCTTGCGTACATCTGCTCATACGACTGTTTTACAACCTTGTTTACTTCAATAATTATGCTGTCATAAATCAACCAGCTTAATTGCTCAAAGGAAGAACCCAGCGGTTGAAGGGAAGATTGTTTCCCTGTTTCACTGCCGCATTTTGCAGTAACTCCAGGAATTTTGATAATTGCATCTGCCATTGAGCCAATAGTATGGTCGGGGAAAATAGTTAATGTAGCTATTTTGGCTCCCTGGGAACTTGCCTTTTTCGCCATGGTAACAAGGCTTGCCGTTTCCCCTGAGCCTGAACCGATAATTAAGAGATCCGCTTCCTGAATAGAAGGCGTGGTAGGCTCCCCTACAAAATAGACAGTTAACCCTAAGTGCATCAATCTATTGGAAAATGCTCTTGCTGCAAAGCCTGATCGCCCTGCTCCGGCAATAAATACCCGTTTTGCCTCTACTATTAATTTTACGACAGATTGGATCTCATCCTCATCTGTCAGCTTGGAATCAGCTGCCAGTTCACCAATGATGGTCAGTAGTGTTGTGCATTCTTTCATTTGTTCCACTCCTTCTTATTTCATAATAGCCTGTTTAATTAATTTTGCTTCTTCTACCGGATTTGCTGCGTTGCCGATTGCTGAACCAACAATGACGATATCCGGTTTTAGAGCAACATACAGATCAATTGTTTTACTGTTAATTCCACCGGCAACTGAAATTTTAACCGTCTTGGCATGCTCCACCATTACTTTTAGATCTTCAATAGGTTTACGCCCGGCAGCCTGTTGATCAGCACCTGTATGCACGGCTAGAACATGTGCATTAATAGCTTCCATTTCATGAATTCTTTTAGGCAAATCTTGTACACAAATCATGTCAACGACAACTTGTTTACCATATTTTTCAGCGGCCTTTATGCAACCTTTTGCCGTCAAAATATCGGTTACTCCCAGTACTGTAATATAATCGGCTCCGGCATCGAAGGCCAATTCAGATTCATAAAATCCACCGTCCATAATTTTCAGATCGGCCAGGATCTCTTTTTCGGGAAAATATTTTTTAAATTCCCGCACTGCCCGCATACCTTCATCAATGACAAACGGGGTACCGATTTCAATAATATCTACATATTCGGCTACTTTTTCCGTAAAAAGCAACGCATCAACTAAGCGTTTTTCATCTAATGCTAACTGTAACTTCATGTCGTTTCCCTCCCATTACTTACGATGAATATTTTTAATTGCGGCCAATTCATTATATCTGGATAAAATAACATGAAACATTTTTGATTCTGGCTGAATACCGGTGAAGGTCTCAATCGCTTTGGCCACACCATGAGACTCTACATAACTTTTTAATTCCACGCACTGCGGATCTTCCGCATTGTCCACAAATAGCAATGCTGCGGCAATCCCCTTCAACAGATTTGTATTATCACAGCCAAACTCCTCACACTGTACGCAAGGACCGGTCAATCGATCGGCCAGTGCCAGCTTACGGATCGGTGAGCGCGATACACGGTTAATCGTATCGGTAATCCCCGGAGTTTTAAAACGGCCGATAGCAAAGTCGATATAGTCTTCCAGCTCCTGTGCCTTAAAGCCATATTTTTTCACTAATAATCCAGCCGATTCTTGCATAGTTTTGCGGACTTCTTTAACCAGCTCTTCATTATGGAATACATCCTGGATAATATCGTAGCCATATAGATGACCTAGATAACCGGCCCATGCATGCCCGCAATTGATAATATAGAGTTTGCGTTCTAAAAATTTCTGCAGATTATCGGTATATTCGCCACCCTTAATTGGCTCACTCCCCGGCTCAAGCAGCTTGTTTTGCTCAATAACGAGTTCAAAATCCGTCCCGATATCCACTGCTTTTTTCCCATCACGTACCGAGTCGAACACCATGCGATCGACAGCCGTATTCGGGTAACAACCAATCGACTCAAGTTCACTCATATTAATATCCACCGGGCAATCGGCCATTGCCTTTTTCAAAATATCGGTATTAAACATAGCATTTTCACAAGCTAACACGTTAACCTTTCCCTTACCGGCCGCTAAGCGAGCCTTGAGCCCCTTCGCCAAAGTCGGCGCAATTTTAGGCAGGTTATCGGCCCACACGGAGGTCGTAATCATATCGGCTTCCACAATTTCCTGAATAACTTCAACCTCTTGGGTGATCGGCGAAAGGGCCGTTACCTGATCAATCGTTTTTTTCGCGTATCCTTCATTAATTAAATACACATCATAGCTTTTTTCGGCATTTAGCTGTTTCACCAGTTCGTCATTCACTTCGACAAAGGTAATCGCAAAGCCGGAATTATGCAGCAATTCGCCAATAAAACCCCGGCCGATATTGCCCGCTCCAAAATGTACTGCTTTCATCTATGACAACTCCTTAAAGATTGATAATATTTCTTGCTTGGTTTGAGCCTGTACTAATTTTTCAATGTTTTCTTCTTCCGTGCAGACCATCGCAATTTTCCCTAATATCTCCAGGTGCTCATTGTCTTTCCCGGCGATACCGATAATCAGACGGGCCACGCCACCTTCAAATTCAACACCTTGCGGTACTTGTACAAAGGAAATCCCTGAATTTTCAATGCGGTTCTTCGATTCCGATAAACCATGGGGAATCGCTACCGAATTACCAATATAGGTACTGACCGCTTTTTCCCGGGCCAGCATATCGTCGATATAATCAGCGTCCACATAAGCGTTATCCACTAAAATCTGTCCTGCAGCCCGAATAGCCTCCTCCTTATTGCTAAACACAGCCTGGAGGCGAATATTTCGTTCATCAAAAATAGTTTTCATCGCCATTATCCCTTTCCTGAAAGTTTTCAATGATATATTGTTTCATCCGCTGGCCGAGCGACACAGAAAGCCTGTTTTTTTGATCAATATCCACTAGCGAAATCATATCCACTTCTTCAATGATCCACATAATCATATTGCCGATAAAATCCCCCAGCACATCACTGCGCTTGGCGGGATACAGAAGCAGCACCACGGACTTAATCTCTCTGCCTTCAGCAATAAGCTGCGCCTGCGAAAAATTATAAATAAACATTTTGGGTTGACTGACTTCCGGCAGACAGCAATCTAAATAACTAAGCTGCGTATTAGGAATGATAAAGTTCACATCATTGATGTTGTGGGTAATAAAGTCCTGTGCCTTATCAAAACTCATGGCAATCCCTGCATCGATAATCTGCTGCGCAAAAAAGTCAATCAATCCTCCCGGCATATTCTCATTTGTCACGGTAAGCACATCAAAGTAAGCTAATATATGGAGACTCCACTCTGCCATAATTTTCATATTCGCAAAATCCTGCCATGCTGCAGCTCCGCCACCGCTCCCCTGCATACGTTTCTTTTGGGTCAAGATCCGTAGTTTCCGGTGCTTATGCCGTTGAATAGCCTGTTGAATTTTTTCTAATTCCTTATGATTCAAGAGTGGCGATACCCTCATATAGTTGGCATTATCCAGCATCAGCGGTATCGTAGAGAGAATCAAATCGTATTCTTGCAAATCCTCTTCCGGCAGGCTGATCAGCGAAATTATTTTTTTGATATAAATCTCGGGAATCTCCCGTTCCAGGCGGCTGGCCAGCATCTTGGAAGATCCCATCCCACTCGAGCATACCACCAGCACCCGGAACGAACCTTTGGCAAATTTATCAACCGAAACGGCAAAATATAAAACCAGATAGCCAATTTCATCTTCGGGGAACTGATCCTCGGGAAACACATAATGCATACAGTTTTTTACTACCCAATACAAATCTCCGTATTTGTCCTGGATTTCTTTATTGATCGGATTAATAACGCTCATACCGCTGCGAATCCGCGTTAGCGTCTTGTCCATGTGTGCCGACAATCCTTTTAGCAATGTAATATCATTACTAAAAGAAATTCCCGTTTGTTCTTCCACTAGGGAGATTATCTTTTTCATTTGCGGCGCCAGCATAAACTCCCGCAGGCACAGCATAGTATTGATATTGGGGTTAAAACTCAAATACATTAACCATAGTAAATAGCGAAATTCATCTGCCGTACAGGTAACATGAAATTGTTTTTCCAAGGTCCCTTTTATTTTTTTTGCCTGCTCATAAAGATCGCTTTTTTGCTCGGTAAAATCAAAATCATCATAGCTTCGCTTTCCCTCCAATGTGCGTTTCATAAGTAATGCCGCCAGCATCACAAATTCTAAAAAATTCACATCAGTGGTACGTATATTTTTATTATCAATAACGGTTTTTAAAAGCAGATATACAGTCTGAAACAGTTCAGCATAACCATATAGCTGCAGGGTATCCAGAAATACTTGACTGCCACGGTAGCGGCCTTCCATCCAGGCCAGCAACAGATCGACATCTACATTCCGCGTAATCACACTGACAAGCAAATGATGTTTAAAGACAGGATCCCCCGATAGATAGATACCTTCACCCTTTTTGGTCTGTAGCTTTAAATTATGGCTGAGCGCCATTCGTTCAATTAGTTTAAGATCATTACGGCTTGTCCTGAGCGAGCTTTTGGTTTGAATGGCAACTGCCTGGGTTTTAATATAATCTTCCTGGTTTAATAGCTCAATAATGGTAAGATCAATGCGGTCCTGCGAGCTGACATCATAATCTGCCCGTTTATCCTGCAAAATCTGTCCTAAGCGGTCCAAAGCCTCCGGCTCGCCTTTTAAAAACATCCCTTTTCCTTGTACTGTTTCCAGCTTAACCTGACACTGCTGCAGCACTTTTATGACTTCCGGAATCTCCCGGTATACCGTCCGCTCTGTCACTTTTAACTTATGGGCAATTGCTTGGATTGGCACATAGTCAATGCTCTTACGCAAATAATCAATAATTGCTTTGGTGCGTGAAGAAATAACCATTAAGAATGCCACCTTTCTCATGTCTGTATAGGAAATATCGAATGTGTTCGCTAAGAATCTGGTGCCCCCTGCTTTCCATATCGATATTTCCCATACTCCACTATCGTGTGCGTTATAAAAGGCGGTTTATTCTTTATTGTGCTTTTTTCAAATACGTTACAATGCGATCATATTCATTATTGTCTAAGAAATTCTTGATGGTTAAAACATCCGCACCGTTCGGGGCCTTTTCCCGTACCCGTTCTTCGAGTACAGCGTTGGTAATCACAACATCGGCATCGTGGGGAATATTGTCAACCGATACATTGACCACCTCCATATCGAGCATGGCTTTACGCATTTTAGTTTTTAAAATCGATACCCCCATCGCGCTAGACCCCATACCGGCATCACAAGCGATGATGACTTTATTGATTCTTTTTCCGGCAGCCGGAACAGGAACTGTGACCGCAATACCACTCGCACCGGCCAGGGCTATGCTGTTATTTAAAATCCCGTCAGTATCTTCATCATAATCTTCCCCTGCTTCGACCTTGGCGGTTTTCAAGAAAAATGCCACAGTCACAAAGGAAACCGCTGCACTAATAATATACGCCATTGCGTTAACTATAAAATATCCTTTCGGGGTCATCGCCAGCAGCGCCAGGAAGCTGCCCGGTGATACAGCGGCAACGGTACCGCCCTGGAAGATCTGCAGCCAGAATAGGGCAGCCATATTACCAAGGATAGGCCCCAACAGGGTAACCGGTTTAATCATCGCATAAGGGAAGGCAACCTCACCGATCCCACCTAAAAACATGATACTGGCGGAAGCCGGTGCAGTTTTCTTAGCCATGCCACGGCCAAAGACAGCAAAACCTAACAACAGGCCCAGCCAGTTTCCGCCATTTGCCTCTACCAGGAACAAAATCGAACGTCCGGTTTCCATTGCCTGCTGGATACCCAGCGGAATCATAATTCCATGATTTACAGCATTATTTAAAAACAATACTTGCGCCGGCTGAACGAATAAGCTTGCCAATGGGATAAGCCCCTGTTTTGTTACCCATTCAACACCGCCAGCCAAGAATTTTATGATAACGGAAAAAATCGGTTCAACGGCAACGTAACCAAAAATCATGATGAGAGCGCCGACAATACCGAGGGCAAAATTGTCTACCAGCATTTCCAAGCCGGAACGCATTTTGCCGGCTAACATACCATCGACCTTTTTGATAACAAAGGCGCCGAGCGGTCCCATAATCATACCACCGATCAGCATCGGCATATTAGCCCCGACAATCACGCCCATGGTTGACAAAGCACCAATCGCTCCGCCACGCTTGCCATACACATTGTAGCCGCCGGTATAACCGATTAAAAGCGGCAGCAGGTACGTAATGGTTGGACCAACTAATTTACAAAGATATTCATCCGGCACCCAGCCAGTAGGGATAACGAAAGCGGTGATAAGGCCCCAGGCAATAAATACACCGATATTGGGCATTACCATAGAACTCAAAAATCCGCCCATCTTTTGTATCTTTACACGAAGAGAAGCTGAATTCGACATATATTAGCCTCCTGTCATTTGTGTGTTTATTATTTTGTTATAACATCCCTGCCGATCGACACCTTCATTATACGGGCGGCTGAGAACCAGTGTCCACACAAAGCAGTTGCACATATTTCACAAACGAAATTGACAAAAATGTACTTGCTTCGGACAGGGCAGTGCTATCAAGTGTTCCACGGTTTCTAAATCTAAACCACAAATAATACATAAGAGTAGCACACTGCGTGCTACTCCTGTTTTATACCTTATTGTCTCTATTTATCCGGACAAATGCAGGAAAAAGACCGCCTTCCCTTTCCGGGAAGACGGTCTTTAGCGACCTTTCGTGCCGCTACCGCCTAACAAGTCGGCGAGCAGCCGTTATCATCGAAGCAGCAGAACAACAAAAGGATGATAATGATTATGATAAACCAACTTCCTCCGCGGCCAAATCCATTTCCCCAAGCCATAATGACAACCTCCTCATAGAATATTTTATTAAGTAGCGGTTTCTAATGTATCCTATGATGCGTTAAAGGCTTCGGTGACTCTATCGGGAAAAAAGAACATCCCATCCGCTTCTTTGCCATCATGTCCGGTGCTTCCCTCCTGTTTCTGTCCCTAGTCAGGAAGGCCCGGTCCATCTTCTGTTTGCAAGGCTAGGCATTGTGCCATATAATGGTACTAGTACCTTACCAGCCTTAAGCCAGTGACTCAGGGAACTACGTTCCTTCGCTGTCGTCACTTAGCATACTTCCGGTATGCCTCCTTCTCCATCTTATGCTGCGAAAAATAACTTTGCCAGCATCCTACTGTTTTAAAGCTGACAAGGTACTGGTTTTTTAATTGAAGATCTGGAGGGAACAACCATGTTGTCACAAAATATTCAAAACAAAATCAGCAAATCTTCATGGATTCGCGCCATGTTTGAGCAGGGCGAAAAACTTCGTAAGCTCTATGGTTCGGAAAAGGTCTACGATTTCAGCCTGGGTAATCCTGACTACGAACCGCCGCAGGAAGTGCAGGACGCCCTGATCAAATACGTAACCGGCGAAACGGCAGGACTGCACAAGTATATGAATAACGCCGGCTATCCCGAGATCAGGGAAAAGATAGCGAAACGAACCGGCGAAGAATCCGGCCTGCCATTGACGTCGAACCATATTATTATGACCTGCGGTGCTGCCGGCGGGCTCAATGTTGTCTTAAAAAGCATTCTAAACCCCGGGGATGAAGTCATCGCCCTGGCGCCATACTTTGTGGAATACGGGTTCTACGCCGAAAACCATGGCGGCAAACTGGTGGTTGTCCCGACCGATCCGGCCACTTTCCAGCCCTCTATAGCCGCTCTGGAACAGGCTATTACCCCGAAAACCAAAGCACTCATCATTAACTCGCCGAACAACCCGACCGGCGTTATCTACAGCGAAGCTGTCCTTACCCAGGTTGCCGGCCTCTTAGCCCGCAAGGAACAGGAATTTGGCTCCCAGATTCTTGTGATTTCCGACGAACCTTACAGCAAAATTGTCTATGACAACGCCAAGGTGCCCAACATTCTTTCGATTTTCCCCAATTCTGCTGTAGTCAACTCTTACAGCAAGTCGCTGGCCTTACCCGGCGAACGGATCGGCTACATCGCCGTCAATCCGCAAATTAAAGACGTGGAGCTCCTCATTAGCGGTCTGATCTTTGCCAACCGCACCTTGGGCTTTGTCAATGCGCCGTCCCTCTTTCAGAAAGTTATTGGCGACTCGCTGGATGTGGCCGTCAACACCGACGAATACAAACGCCGCCGCGACTATCTCTACTCCCACCTGACCGAACTGGGCTTTACCTGCGTTAAGCCGGAAGGGGCTTTCTACCTGTTCCCCAAGGCGCTTATCCCGGATGATGTGGAATTTGCCCAGCGAGCCTTGAAATACAATCTGCTGATCGTTCCCGGCAGCGGCTTCGGCTGCCCCGGCTACTTCCGCCTCGCCTACTGCGTCAGCATGGAAACCATCAAGAATTCCATCAGCGCCTTTAAGGCCCTGGCTGAAGAGTTCCGGGCCTGAGCCGACCGCCAGCAAAACGCTTGTCTGCTTAACAACTTTACAAAATAAAAAGGCCCGGCAGCCAAAACCGCCGGGAAACAAAAAAATACATAGCAAAAAGGAGTCATTACGCTTTATATTATACCCCTTTATCTTCGCGTAAAACTCGCAAACATATCTATTTTGACCGAGCCGCCCCAGTTATTACACCGGGGGCGGCTCGGTTTTTCCGTTTAGTATTTTGCCTGTTTCAGGGGCCTCTTCACCAGCTCCTGTAAATACGGCTGCAGCCGGCAAAAAAGCTCCCAGCATATTGCTGAGAGCTTAGTAGCGCGTTGTTAGCTTATGGCTCACCGGCAGGAAAAGAATGCAGCTTGCCAGATCGCTCACGGTCGGTAGAAACAGTCAATTCAATTCTGGTTTTATACGCTAATGATTTCGATATCACATATTCGAGAATCCTATTATTTTCATCGAAAGTTACCGTATAGGTAATCGTAATCGGATCGCCAACCTGAATGCCCAGATGCAGTGCTTCATACTCTTCCGCTTTTGAAATTTCGATCACCTTATGGGCATAGCTCGGATAAATACCATACTCCGCCAAAGTACGGTATAACGATCTGTTGGTAAAGTCTTTTTCCAAGAGTCCTGAACACAAGGTATAAGGAAGATATGCATTCGCCAAAGAATAAACCTTGCCGTTAATGTAACGCAATCGCTCCAATCGAAATACATAATCGCCCTTTTTCAATTCCAATTTGGCTGCCACCTCTAACGAAGCTGGCTCTATATTTTGAAATAACACCTTACTGCTTGTATAGTTGCCTCTTAAAACAACTCGATTGTAAAATGCCAGTTCATTTTTACTCGTTTCTGACTGACCATCAACAAACTCTTTATTACCGAGGAAGAATGTTCCCTTCGTCGGAATCTTTACTATAAATTTTTCTTCTTCCAACAGCAATAAAGCCTTCCTGACAGTAGGGCGACTGACATTATAATTACTGCAAAGATCCCGTTCGCTTGGCAGGGGTGTAAAATATGGCTTATCGGAATAATCAGCTAAGATCCTTTTTTTTAATTCATCATACAAAAATTCGCCTTCCCTTTTTCCGACAGCCAAAACGCTACACTCCCTGTTATCATTTTAGAACTTAACAACGACTCTAAATTTGTCTCCCTTGCTGGCAGATTCAAATGCGGCCTTTATATCATTTACCGGATATACTTCACTAATAAACGGCTTTACATCTATGATACCATATGACAGCATTCTTGTCGCTTTCACAAAATCCCGCGCATTGGAATTGGCTGTTCCCAATACTTTAACGGCGCTTTTATGAAGCCAATCGGGGCTAAAAGATACCGGGATGTCCGGATAAAACGCGCTATATAAAACAAGCCTGCCATTATTCGCAAGGCATTTTCTCGCTTCCTCAACCACTGCTGAAATAGGTGTTGTATCAAATACAACTTGCGCCTTAAGACCGTCAGTAATCTCCCTTACTCTTTCCGCCAAATCTTCTCTCTTAGGATTAACCGCATATGCCGCGCCCATTTTCAGCGCTAATGCAGTCCTCTTTTCGTCGGTATCAGATACAATGACTACCGCACCTTTCCTAGTGGCAAGAAGAACATGCAACAAGCCCATAATTCCACAGCCAATGACAACTACAACATCACCAAATTGCACATCGGCCGTTTCCACGCTATGCAATACGCACGACACAGGTTCCGTAACAGTTGCCTCTTCGACCGAAATATTTTTGTATTTAAACAAATTGGCTGGATGTACAAGCAAATGAGAACTGAGTCCTCCCATCCCTTTATGCGGAAGGCCTTCAAGCTGCTTGCTATGATTAAAATGTTCACAATTTTGTTCATTTCCGCTCTTGCATTGATAGCAATTATTACAAGCAAGTGTAACACCAAGAGCTACCCGGTCATGTAACTGCCAGTGTACCTTATCTACGCGATCTCCCATAGCAATAATTTGGCCAACCGTTTCATGCCCGCCAATAAAGGGAAACTCGACTTGCTTAATTCCTTTATAAACCCGCTGTTCCCATGTGCAGATAGCACAGGCATCTACTTTGATCAGTACTTTATCGGGCTCGACTTCAGGTATATCGTATTCTTCCAGCTGGATTTGACCTACTCCGGTAAATACGGCTGTTTTCATTTTGTGACTCAATTTCATTCACCCCATTATTCTAATATTTCTTTATTTTAATTACAAGATATTTAATATACCGCCAATTACATCAACAGCAATCAGCTCCACATGTATTACCAGCAAGATTCCAATCATGTTACCAGCACACTTTTCATAAATCCCACAATCATAACCACTTGTCACATCCCCTTCGTTTTATATTACCATTGGTTATAAGTAGAATAATCCGTAATTTTTAAAATGTCAATATAAAACCTACAAATATTGAGTTTATTGACTTAACCAGTTGCATTTGCGTATTAAAAGATAATTGACAATTATATTACCATTGGTTATACTTTTTCTTAAGTAATCAATAAAAGCGAATGGAGGATTCGTATGTTAACCACAATGAAAGATGTGTTATTAACGGCAAAAAAGCACAAGTATGCAGTAGGTGCCTTTAATGTCCCCAATCTGGAATCGATTCAGGCAGTTATTTCTGCTGCAGAGGAGTTGCAAACTCCAGTCATCATACAACACGCAGAAGTGCACGAAAAATATATCCCCTTGACTGTTATCGGTCCTATCATGCTCGATTTTGCCAAAAGAGCAACGGTTCCGGTATGTGTGCATTTGGACCACGGCTCCAGCTTCGATTTATGTATGCAGGCGATTCGCCTTGGCTTTACCTCCATTATGTACGATGCTTCTGCCAAAAGTTATGAGGAAAACTTTAACGAAACAAAAGAAATGGTTCGTATCGCCCACGCTGTTGGTGTTTCTGTAGAAGCCGAATTAGGTCATATTTTCACCTCAGCCATAGGCGGCGGTGAAGGACGCGGAGCTGTGGGCGCCGAAGATTTCGCTTCGCTGGAAGATTGTTATACCGATCCTGAAACCGCCCGGAAATTTGTCGAAGGAACCAATGTAGACGCACTGGCTATTTCCTTTGGAACAACGCACGGAGTTTATCTGACCAAACCCCGTTTAGATTTAAACCGTATAACCGAAATTAAAGAAAAAATCGATATTCCTTTAGTCATGCACGGAGGTTCCGGCCTTTCTGATGATGATTTCAAAACCGCCATTCATAATGGCATTACTAAAATAAATTATTATACTTATGGGACAATAGCCGGTGGCGAGCAAGTAGCAAACATACTCGAAACCGCACATGATGAAAAATTATTTTACCATGATATTGTTCTTGCCGGCATAGCCGGCATTAAGGCAAATATAAAATCAGCCATGCAGGTATTCTACCATTCCATTTTATAAAAGTTGCAAGGCATAAAAACAGTTCTCAGCCTACTGCCGAGAACCCAAAATAAAGCACTCCTTTTTGTTCGTATAAAGCTCGTATCAATATCCATCCTGAACCTGCCGGGCAAAAAATTCCGGCAGCAGCTAAAGCAGCCCCGGCATGATAGCCGGGGCTGCTTAGTTGCGTTCTTATTATTTTGTCAGTTCCAGAACAATGTTCATCATTTGCATAAACATGGTCTGCCGTTCCTCGCCTGTCGCAGCCTCACCGGTAACCAGATGATCGCTGACCGTTACAATCGTCAGCGCCTGTACTCCGATTTTCCCCTTTCTAATAATCAAGCAGGCCGGTCCAACGGCTGGCTTTTAATAGAACTACTTTCAGCACCGAATTCCTTGCAAACAATAATGAATGGATTGCATAATATAATTTTTACGGTTAGCTTTATCGGATAAGTTTAGTTCCTGCGGTAGTAATGACACGGCAAGATGTGGCGCATGCAGCATTTCTACTAATACGGAGGCCGTATGGAAAGGTTCCAAATCGGCAAGAAATTCTTCCTGGGAAATTCCATGACGCAAAGAAGAGACGATATACTGATATAATTGCAGCGTATATTCCCTTACAAAAAAACTGCTCTCAGTAGTAGGGTGACGGCTCATTTCACGTTGCCAAAATACAGATAAATAAGGTTGTTTGTATTGGATCGCAGTTAATACATTTGTATAGGTGAGCAATCTCTCGGTAGCGGTAGTACCGGACCCGAATTCTATTTCTTTTAATGATTGAATAGGAGGACTAAACTGTCTTCTTAAAACCTCTTGATAAAGATTCTCTTTATTACCGAAATAATAGGAAATTGCTGCAGGATTACTTTTTGCCTCTCGCGCTAATTGATTTACAGTTACAGTTTCAAAACCAAGTTTGGCAAATAAAAAAGTGGCATTATCCAGTATTTTGTTGGCTGTATCGTTTTTCATATCACCAACTCCTTAAAAGGATATATTGAGATCTCCATTGATTATTGATGCAGCGAATGGCTTATTTTATGCTGTTTCTTGCTCGGCCAGTATGCAACATAGCCTGCTGCTATACAGACAGATTAAATTAGTGAACAACCAGAACAGGACAGGTAGCATGATGCACAACGTATGTACTGACACTGCCCAAAAATAGCCCGGCAATTGTCCCCAGTCCTCGACTGCCAACAACAATGACGTCACACTCATTGTTGTTGGCAAAGTCAATAATAAAAGTACGTGGTTCGCCCAATTCGTTATAGGTTTTAACCGGAATATCTTTCGGGACAAGCTGAGTAGCTTCTGCCAAAATTGCTTTAGCAAAGCTTGCGGGATCTTTAGCTGCATGGGGTGGAATTTTAGAGCCTTGAATTTGATCGTATAGCGGAACCTGCTGAGACAGGACCGATACATAAAGAATGTTAAGTTCGCCGGCAAAAGAACGTGCTAAGGCTTCGGCATGCAGCAGTGCTCTTATTGAATGACGTGAACCATCTACAGGTACCAAAATTTTCTTATACACCATTTCCATTATGTTCAACTCCTTATAAATATTTTTAAACCATATAACGGACTAAAAGCAGACAAGTTTTAATAAGGCTAATTTTTTTTTAAGCTTTCTCCTTTCTCTCCATCATTTGCTTTAACCAGTGTATAGGTAGAATGTGTGTAGCTAAAACCCAGATCATGCAGTAAAAACAATACCCCACGATCTGAATATTTTATTTGGAATTGACAATAAATCCAGGAGGCGACTAACGAACATGTCCAATTCAGTTCGCCAGGAAAGCCAACTTCTTCAGGACGTTGGGAAACCACCTGTTTTACCTGTTGCTTTTGCGTGTCACTCAAAAAAGGCTGTCGGCCAGGAGGAAGTTTACGCTCTAAACCGGAAAGGCCCTTTGCTAAATAAGCACGAATATAAGAACCAACTGTTACGCGGCATCTACTGATAATTTCAGCAATCTGGTCAACCTGCGAGCCTTCTAAATACAACTTAACTGCCTGGTATCTCTCAAGCATACGGCAATCTTTAGTTGATTTTATTGCAGTTGTGATTTCTTCTAGTTTTAGATTTTCCGTTTCACTCATGACAACACTTCCTTCCAGACAATAAATATGGTTAATAGGCTGTGCCATATAGGAACAAAAGAATAGCTATTACATTCTAAACAGCAAAGTTAAACTGAAGGACCGGCTGCACCGGTAGTCACGTTGCCTTGCACACTACTATTAGGCTTCGCTCTATACCAGGCGGCGTACATGACCGGTAATACAACCAAGGTTAAAATAGTAGCCCCCATTAATCCCGCCGCAATAGCAATAGCCATCGGCCCCCAGAAAATACTGGAGACTAAAGGAATCATGCCTAAAATAGCTGCCGCAGCTGTCAACAGAATGGGCCGCAGCCGGATGACAGTAGCGTTAATAATGGCATCCCAAAGCGGTTCGCCATTATCTAACAATTGGTCAATCTGATCCATTAATATAACGGTATTACGCATGATGATCCCCGATAGGGCTAACATACCTAATTGAACGACAAAGCCCATAGGACTGTTGGTAATCAATAGTCCGGCAACCACGCCAATAAATCCCAGCGGCGCTGTCATCAAAGTCAGAATCATTTTGGGAATGTTCTGCAGTTGTATAATTAAAAGAATCATAATCGCAATGATCATGGCCGGAACAGGCTGCATCATAAAACCGACTGCCTTGATGCTATCCTCCTTAGGTCCGTCATACTCAATGCTGTAGCCAAACGGTAACCCGGCGCGCAATTCATTCAGGTTGTTGTAGACTTGTTCCGCCACATTATCCCCGGTTACATCGTTAGAATTCAATTCCGCCTGTATCCAGATCATCGGTTTTAGATCACGCCGGTAAATCAATCCGTCTTCTGCTTCAAAGCTGATTTTGGCAATTTGATCAAGCGGAACATATTTGCCATTGCCAAGCGGAATGTTGAAATTTTTAATTTCAGCAGGATTGTTTCGATCCTGCGCGTCAAAGCGAAGCAACATATTAACTGTTTTGTCATCTTCACGGAATTGAGTGATATCTGTTCCTGACTGTTGCATCTGCAGCGCAGATGCCAGAGTTTGTGATGTAATCCCCAGTTTGCGGACCTTATCCTGGTCTATGGATAAATGGGCGATCTTACTTTTTTCACTCCATTTTAAATTGACGTTTCGGGTATGGGGATTAGCGGCCATAACCGTCTGTACCTGTTCGGCAATTTCCCGCACTTTGTCCACGTCGTATCCTTTGACCCGCAGCATGACCGGATAGTCGGAAGTAGGACCGTTATTGATTACTTTGGTATGGAATTGTACATCGGAAAATTCGTTTATTAGCACCTGACGATATTTCTTCTGCAGTTCATCACGGGCCTTGTAATCTTTGGCGACAATGATGAATTCGGAAAAATTAGTCTTGTTTGCTGTGGGATCAAAACTTAGCACAAAACGAGGCGCACCTTCCCCTACATGATAGGTATAATAAGAAATTTGCGGATCACCTTCCAGTTCTTGGGCAAACTGGCAGGCAACAGCATCCATATTTTTAAGCGAAGAGCCTTCCGGCAGTTCCAACTGGACAATCAGCTCCGAACGGGTAGAAGCCGGAAAAAACTGTTGCTTTACCAGCCCTAAGGCAGAAACTGCAACAATAAAAACGCCCACAGTCATTCCTAAAACGATTTTTTTATGAGTCATGCACCAAACCAAAAGCTTTTTAAATTTTTGATAAAAAACCGTGTCATAAGGATCGTGCTCGGTTTCACCGTCATTTTTGGGCTTAATTTTGATAAATAAGTAGCCTAGCAACGGAGTGGCGGTTCCGGCAACAATCCAGGAGGTCAGCAAGGAGATGGTGACAACTGTAAAGATGGTAACGCAATATTCCGACGCACTCCCGACGGCAAAGCCGACCGGAATAAAGCCGGCGCAGGTCACCAGTTCCCCGGTTAAACGGGGATAGGCAGTGGAGGAATAGGCAAAGCAGGCGGCATTAAAGCGGCTCCAGCCTTGTTCAAGTTTAACCACCATGGTTTCAATGGTAATAATCGCATCGTCAACTAGCAATCCCAAAGCAATAATCAGAGCGCCCAAAGATATACGCTGTAAATCAATACTGAACAAGTTCATAAAGGTAAACACGATGGCGATAACCAGAGGAATACATAAGGCCACGATAATGCCTGAATGCACACCCAGACTAATAAAACTGACAATAAGAACAATCACAATGGCTTCAAACAGCGATTCTACAAATTCATCAATTGAGCTTTCCACCACTTTAGGTTGATTTACCGTTTGATGAATTTCCATACCGGCCGGCAATTCTTTTTTCACCTGTTCGATTGTTTTAGCGATATTCTCACCTAAAGTCAAGACATTGCCACCAGGTTCCATGGCCAGAGAAATTCCGACACTGGGCTCCCCATTATAATAAAACTTAGGATCGGAAGGCTCGCTGTAGGAACGGGTAACGGTAGCAATATCGCCAAGGCGGAAGGTGCGGCCATTCGCCTGAATCGGAGTATTTTTAACATCTTCCAGATTTTCGAACATGCCGGTAACCCGCAAGTAAATATTATCGCTGGTTGTTTCCAACATGCCCGATGCGGACATGGCGTTTTGCGCTTGCAATGTGCTTGTAATGAGAGTGGGATCAATGCCTAATTGTGCCAATTTATTATTTTCGACTTCAACATAAATCTTTTCAGTCTGTACGCCAAGCAGATTTACTTTTTTTACACTGGGAACTCCCAATAAAATTCGCCGGATTCTTTCCGCTTTTACGCGCATATCCTCATAGGTATAACCATCACCGGTTAAAGCGAATACCACGCCATAAACCTCGTCAAACCGGTCATTAAATTGCGGTGTAGTGACGCCGGTAGGAAGGGTGCCCGCAATATCGTTAACCATATTGCGAACTTCCAGCCATTTGCCGCGCACCTCCTTTTGGAGTATAGAATCCTTTAAATGGACATAAATAACTGTTGTGCCCGGAGTAGAATAACTCTTTAAATAATCGAGTCCCGGCAGGTCCTGCAATTTCTTTTCAATTTTATCGGTAACTTGTTCCTCCATCTGTTTCGCCGTGGCTCCCGGCCAGGCTGCACTGACAATCATTTGCTTAATGGTAAAATCAGGATCTTCCATTCTTCCCAGCTTTTGATAGGAGACAAAACCGGCAATGAAAAAAAGTATCATAAAAAAGTATATGACTTGCTTATGATTCAACGACCATTCGGTCAAGTTGAAGCCTTTCACAATGAATCACCACCGATGCTCACTTGTTGCCCTTCGGTCAGTTTATGAACCCCGGCAATAACAATCCGGTCTCCCTGCTGTAAGCCACTGATAACCTGAATGGTATTATCCTTGCCATAGTTGCCGGTTTGAATGGAACGCAAGGTTACCCTGCCGTCTGTTACCACCCAGACAGCAGGAGTGTTTCCTTCAGCCTGGTAAACAGCCGCTACAGGAATATTCACAGTTGGTTGCATCGTGCTGTCGTTTATGGCTACGGCAGCGGTCATACCCAACTTCATTTCGGGCGGCGGGTTGACTAAACTGACCCGGACTTTAAAAGTACGGGTGGTTTGATCAGCCATCGGAGAAATCTCCCTTATTTTACCGGTTACTGTCACCTCTGGCAAAGCCCAAAAGGAAACCTGTATTTTTTCAGCTTTGCGCAGGCCTTCTATCCGGTTTTCCGGTACACTGATTTCTACTTCTCGCTCTCCGTCCTGTACGACAGTGACAATCACTTGCCCGGCACTGACAACTTGACCTATTTCGGCAGAGATACCTGATACGATCCCCGGTTTATCAGCCTTTAACAAGGTATAATCCAATTGATTGGTGCCTTGTGTGTATTGGGCCTGGGTCTGCCGTACCCCGGCTACAGCCACTTTGTAAGCATTGACATATTGATCATATTGCGACTGGCTGATTGCGCCTCCTTCTAATAATTCACGATAGCGTTTAAGATTGCTCTCAGCCAATTGCAATTGCGATTCAGCCGAATCGACCTGAGCAGAATAGTTATTTACCGTTTGCAGGACATCTTTTGCATCAATTTGCAAAAGAACGTCACCGGCATCTACTTTACTGCCCAGTTGAATATTTCTTTTGATGATTTTCCCATTTACCTGAAAAGCCAACTGACTTTCATAACGCCCCCTCACCTCACCGGCGTAAGTATAACCTTGCGAAATATCGGAACCACCAATGACGGTAGTACGTACTGCAGGAATTTCCTTGAGAGTTTCCTGGGCAGGCTGCTGTCCTTTCCAGAGTACACTGCCGAGAATGCACAAGCCGGCGATTACAGACAGGGTTAAGTATAATTTTTTTCGGTTGATTTTACTTGATAAAGCTGATAATTGCATGATCTCACTCCTCAATTAATTTGTAGCAAAGCTTTATAATCCAGCAAATTAATTAAACTCATTTAATTAAATACGTTTAATTAATATATCAAAAAAACCGCCAACTCATAGTTAGAGAAAGCGGAGTTTGAGACATCACTCCCTGTACTCAGCATATACACAATTAATTAAATGCATTTAATTAATTGATTCAAATCGACCACTCCCCCTCTGATTAGAGAAAGTGGCACAGTAAAGACTTTCTCATTATATTCTCTTCTCACTGTTTAGAATAAAATATGAATTTTTCCCGCTGGCAGGCCAACTACTCTTTCAATAAGTGATTCTGCAAGCCTCACACGCAGTTCCAGAAGATCGTCAGCTATTTTTTCATAAAGGGCGTCAATTAAAAATTCGTTAACCAGTAAAATAAAACTCCAGGAAGTTGGCGGATGTTCTACTTTGAATTCACCGCAACGCTGCCCCTCTTCAAGGATTCTTAAGCCCCATGGTGTGAGTAAGCCCGTTACTTCCTGAATTAATTTATTTTTAATATGCAAATTTTTCTCATGATAGACAGTATCTAACAATTCCATGCCTTGCGCTCGAATGCTCTTAATGATGATACCGGTCAGAAGTCCCAGCTTCTCGGAAGGAAGAAAGCTAGAATAAGTCATCTCTCTAACTTCGGACACTAATATAGCCGTTTGACGCTTAAGCAGTTCTTCAAGAATTTCTTCCTTGGATTTAAAATAGTAGTAAAACATACCCTGGGTGACACCCATTTTCTTGGCAATATCGCTGACAGTGGTGCCAAAATAACCTTTACTACTAAATAAATATTTTGCCGTATCCAAAATCTCATTAATACGGATTTGGGGATCCTGTGGAGGTCTGGCCATATAACACCTCAGTTATTTAAACATGTTTAAATTATAAATCCACTAGAAAATTTTTTCAAGGGTAATTTTTCCACTAACCATATAACCGCATATTTGCTCAACTTTGCCAAAAGTAATTAAAACAGGCAGCCCCGACCGACTTCGTCAGAACTGCCTGCTTTCTTATTTTACCGTTTCCAGGGCAATGTTCATCATCTGCGTAAACGTGGTCTGCCGTTCCTCGGCTGTCGTTGCCTCACCGGTAACCAGATGATCGCTCACCGTTACAATAGTCAGCGCCTGCACACCGTATTTGGCAGCCAGCGTATACAGTCCCGCTGTTTCCATTTCCACCGCCAGCACGCCATAGGCCGCCCAGCGCTTCCAATAATCCGGATCGTCATGATAAAAAGTATCGGAAGTCAGCACATTGCCTACCTTGGGTTTAATACCCAGCTTCGCTGCCGCCGCATAGGCCTGCTGCAAAAGCGCAAAGTCGGCCGTTGGGGCGTAGGTCATCCCCGGAAACCGCTGAGCGTTGATATTGGAGTCGTGGGAAACAGCCATTGCCAGAATGACATCCTTTACCTTTACGTTTTCCTGCAGCGAGCCGCAGGTGCCGGTCCGGATAAGACGCTTTACGCCATACTGAGTAATTAGTTCATTTACATAGATGGATATGGAGGGAATACCCATGCCTGTTCCCTGCACCGAGATCCGCTCTCCTTTGTAAAAGCCGGTAAAACCGTACATACCGCGCACTTCATTGTAACCCACGGCATCTTCCAGAAAATTTTCGGCAATGAACTTCGCCCGCAGCGGATCGCCGGGCAGCAGCACCGTTTCGGCAATAGCTCCCGGTTTAGCCCCAATATGTATACTCATCACCATCACTCCTTTATATTATAGTAACCAATCTGGCAAATAGCAGGCCGCTACACACCATCCCAAATGCAGCCCGCTTTACGCCTGCTGGTCCATAGCCTGCTTACCGCGGCCAAACTGCGGCAGCGGAAGAATTCCCGTACCGATGGTAACCCCCAGAACAACCAGCACCAAAGCCGTAAGATGGTGCCAGCTTAGCTGCTCACCAAGAAAAAGCACCGAGGCAAATACGCCGATGACCGGACAGCCGTTTTGGAACAACGACGCCGTGGAAGCACCCAAATGCCTGATAGACACATTCCAAAGCAAGGCGCCCAATGCGGTACTGAAAAAACTGGAAAATAGCAGTACAGCTACCGGTATCCAGGAAGAATAAGCGGCATGGCCCCAGTCCGGATTGGCCGCAAACCCGACCAGGCCAAGCCCGGCGGCAGCCAACGCATGGCTGTAGGCGGTAACCGTTAACGGACTGGCATAAGAAGTAGCTGTTTTAACAAAAAGCGAGCCAATGACAAAGACCAGCGTGGCAATCCCCATCACAGCATCACCAAACAGACTGGCTCCGCTTTGTGCATTGGCCGCCACAACAAACAACAACCCACCAAATCCCAAAACCATGCCGGCTGCCTTGGCTGCCGTAAACTTCTCCTTTAAGAAATAACCGGCCAGCAGGGCCGTCATGAGCGGATTCATTCCTAAAATCAGCACGGCATGGGTGCCGCTGGTGGCTTTAATACCGAAAGTAAGGGCAATCTGATGCAAAAATATGCAAAACAAAGCGATTCCACCAACCGAAGGCCAGGCTTTTCGGGGAAGTCTCCAGCATTTCTGGACGATCATAACCGGCACCAGCAACAGGCTGGCCAGGCATAACCGGACAGGCGCCAGGACCAACGGCGGATAAAACTGCGTTAAATATTTTATTGCTACCGCATTCACACCCCATAGAATAACAACCCAGATGAGTATGACGATCATTTTATAATTAGGTTTACCCGTTTCCAATTGATTCACTCCAGCTATTGTCTATGTAAAAATTCCTCTAAAATCGTATCACATTTTTCCGGAAGCGGAAACCCTAAATCCTTTTTCTTTTTTAAAAACCGCCATTACACTCAACCCGGGAAAATCCATTTAACTTGTCTTAAGCCTGTTCCCCGGACATAGTGTATGATCGGTAAACCACCGGCACGCCGGTATCGTGCCGCCACAGCCAAAACACTTGTTTACCGGTTCCCCCTGCAACACGTGATTAGCAAAAGCAGGATCGGTAAACATTCCCCGGCCAATAGCCACTACATCGGCGTAGTCGTTATCCAGCAAAAAACGTACCTGTTCTGCTGTACGGATTTCATTCACCGCGATAACAGGGATATGTACCTCTTTTTTAATGATATAGCCACTGTATGTGGTCGGACTACAGATAAATCCGTCAGGCACAGGCGTTTCCGGCGGCTTCATGCCAAAAGAAATATGCAGCAAATCAACCCCGGCACTTTCAAAGGCCCGGGCTGTTTCTATGCCTTGACGGCTTTCCGGCAAATAGGCTCCCATCCGTACACTCACGATAAACCGGTCATGGACAGAACTGCGAATATCCGGTAATAGGTCCGTCAAAATTCGGGTTCTATTTAGGGCATTGCCTCCATAGCAATCGGTTCGCTGATTGTATGACGCGTCAATAAACTTACATAAAGTATATCCATGAGCAAAGTGGTATTCCACGCCGTCAAAGCCCATGTCACAGGCAGCCAGGGCAGCCTGCTTCATATCCGCCTGCATGGCCTGGATATCGTCGATGGCTAACTGATTGATATCCATATCACCGCAAGAGAGCTGCATCATGACCACTGCACCGTAATCATGACAGTTCCCGGCAATCTGCCGCAATACTCTCCGGTTGTCAGCCGACCACATATCCGTGGCCTGCGCGGCACCGAGAACCCGGGTAGCCTGCAAAATAATAAGGCCTGCCCCGCCTTTTGCCCGGTCCGTATAATGTTCAATATGCTGCCGGCCATAGTAGGAGCCGTTGTCTCCCCGGAAGGAAAAAGTAACCATGGGAGCCATAGCAATTCGATTTTTCACCCGGTTCCCGCGAATCATGATATCGTCGGCTAACTTAGCCACACCGCTTCCCCCTTACCATTTGATATTCCATCATCCAGCTCTGACATTCTCTTATCTATTATACACCTCGCCGCACCTACTTTGGTTAGCTTTTTCCCATCAGGCGGTAACCGACACCCGACTCGGTGATAATATAGCGCGGCTGCGCCGAATCGGCTTCAATTTTCCGCCTCAGTTGTCCGATATAGACACGGATGTAGTGCGTATCATTATTGTAGTCGTTACCCCAAACCGCCTTTAGCAGTTGCTTGTGCGTCAGTACACGGCCGGCATGCTGCGCCATGACCTTGATAATTTCGTATTCAGTGGGCGTCAGCTTCACTTCCCTGCCGTCTACCGTCACCGTCCGCTGCAACAGGTCGACCGCCAGCCCGCCGCAGGTAAGCACCGGCTCATCCTCCACCTGGGCCATCCGTCGGAGACAGACCCGCATGCGCGCCATGAGTTCTCCCATACCAAAGGGTTTTGTCACATAATCATCGGCACCGGCATCGAGGGCTTCGATTTTTTCCTGCTCCTGGTCACGGGCCGTCAAGACAATAATCGGCACCTGGGACCACTCCCGCACCTGCAGCACCACCTCTTTACCGTCCATGTCGGGCAAGCCTAAGTCGACAATCATGATATCCGGTTTCATGATCGCCGCCCGGACCACACCGTCCTTGCCGGTCAGTACACCTTCAAACAGGTAACCCTGAACCTGCAGTGACACACGCAGCAGCTTTTGGATCTGTGGCTCGTCATCAATAACCAATACCCGTAATTTCTTTTCATTCATCCGACTCACCTCTTTAAGGATTTGTGCCGTCACTGGAGACCGGCAGGCGAATAGAGATTTGCGCACCGCCGTCAGGATGATTCTCCGCCCAGATAACTCCTTTGTGGGCTTCCACAATACCTTTACAAATGGATAATCCTAAACCGGTGCCGGACACTTTTCGCACCTGCGGGGCCCGGTAAAACTTTTCAAAGATGCGCTCCCGGTCTTCCCTGCCGATTCCCGGCCCCTCATCCCTTACACTGAGCACCACCTGGCTCCCGTCTTGCGCCGCGCTGACGGTAATGGGACTTCCCTGCGGTGAATACTTGATCGCGTTGTCCAGCAGGTTAATCAGCACCTGTTCCAGCAGAACACAGTCGGCCCGGAGCAGAGGCAATGTTTCCGGCAATTTAGTAATTAATGTATGAGTTTGTTTTCTTTCGCTAATACGGCGCCAGGCCGATCCCACCATATCCTCTATATCGCACCAGTCGGTTTTTAGCTGCAGCATGCCGCTCTCCTGCCTGGCCGTATCCAGCAGATTGTTGACTACCCGTTCCATCCGGGCCGCTCCATACAAAATGGTTTCCAACAATTCGGTCCGCAATTCCTCCGGGTATTGAATATCCGGATCAAGCAACGTGGACACTGCTCCGGTTATGGTCGCCAAAGGCGTCCGCAGTTCATGGGACACCGAATTAAAGAGCGCCATCCGAAGTCTGTCCGACTCTACAACTAACGCAGCCTGCTGCGCCTGGCGGGCCAGGGTTACCCGCTCGATGGCCATGGCCGCCAAACCGGACCAGGCATCAATCAGGCGTTTCTCCTCCGGAGTCACCGGCTGCGTGCCGATGCGCACCCCGAACACCCCGCCCACGTTTTCTCCGGCCGTCAACGGCACATAGAGATTCTCAGCCCCCGGCAGCGTTTCTGTGGAACAGCCTGCCACCCGCCGATTTTTATAAGACCAGACCGCTACGGCATATTCAGCGTCGGATAAAGAAAAATCCTCAACCAAAGCAAACCGGCTGCTGTCATAGCTTCCCGCCAGATACAGCTTACCGCTTTTATCCGGGCACAGTACCAGCGTATCCCGTCCGATGGTTTCGCCGGCGTGCCGCACCAGCTCCCGGCAAATAAACTCCAGGTCAATAACGGCGGCGATTTCCCGGCTGAATTTATATAAGGCCCGGATACCGCGTTCCCTGAGTTGAGCTGCTTTGGCCTCCCGCCGCAGCCATTCCGTCCGGCCGCCAATCAAAAAAGAAACCAAGAGAAAAATCGCGAAGCTCCAGACAAAGCGAAAATCATAGACGGAGAAGGTAAACAGCGGCGGGACAAACAAATAATCAAAACATGATACGCTGATCACCGCTGTGAAATAGGAAGGCCACCGGCCCCACCAAACGGCGGACAACAGCACCGGCAGCAGGTATAGCAGCGCCACATTGACCAGTTCCCAATGGTCTCTGCCCAGCCAGCCTGCCAGGGTGACCAGAGCGGTCATGGCCAGCCCGCCGGCAAAAGGCATCATCCCGGCAAAAGAAGTAGTAGGAATTACCGTCTTGATTTCGGGACGTTTTTCCTCTTCCACCGTCCCCTGGATGACATACACATGAATACCGCCGCTGGCCCGGATCAACCGGTCCACAAAGGATTTGCGAAAAAGGTCCTGCAGGTGGGTATTGCCCGATTTGCCGACTACGATGGCGGTAACATTATGGGTTCGCGCTACTTCCAGAATTTCCTTCACCAGATCATTGCCTACCACCATAAGCGTCCTGGCCCCCAGTTCTTCGGCTAACCGCATATTGCGGGCAATCCGGTCCCGTTCTTTATCGCCCAGAGGAAAGCGCCGCTGCGCCGTCTCGATATGGACGGCGAGAAACTCGGCATGCAAGCCGCTGGCAAACCGGTGCGCCGCCCGGATCAGTTGGGCGGAAAAAGGGCTGGGGCTTACGCATACCATGATGCGGCCGGCAGCCGGCCAGGGCCCGGCAATCTGTTTCTGACGCATGTACTCGTTCAGGTCCTGGTCAACCCGGCTGGCGGTAAAGCGCAGGGCCAGCTCGCGCAGCGCGTTGATGTTGCCCAGGCGGAAAAAATTCTTTAAAGCCTGCTGCACCTGTCCCTGGCGGTATACCTTGCCCTCCTGCAGGCGCTTGATCAATTCCTCCGGCGGAATATCGATCAACTGAATATTATCTGCCTGGGCCAGAACATAATCAGGCACCGTTTCCCGTACAATCACGCCGGTAATTTGAGCTACCACATCGTTCAGGCTCTCCATATGCTGAATATTGACGGTGGTATAAACGTGGATGCCGGCAACCAATAATTCTTCCACATCCTGATACCTTCGCACATGGCGGGAGCCGGGAATATTGGTATGAGCCAGTTCGTCCACCAGCACCAGTTCGGGTTGCTGCAGCAGCACGGCATCAATATCCATTTCCTGCATGACCCGGTCCCGGTATACCAGTTCCCGCGGCGGAATTCCGGGTATGCCGGCCGCCAGTCTTTCCGTTTCCGGGCGGCCGTGCGTTTCAATCCAGCCGGTCAGGACACGCACACCGTCCGCTTTGCGTTCATGGGCCGCTTCCAGCATTTTATACGTTTTTCCCACACCGGCAACGGCACCTAAAAATACCGTCAGCTTACCTCTTGCCGCTTTTTTGATGCTTCCCAGCAGTTCATCCGGATCGGGACGCAGCCGTTCCTCCGCCATACAGGCCCCTCCTTTTACACAGCAGCAAACAGGGCGTAGTTTAGTGCTCCACCAACTCTGAAACTACAATTTCTTCACGAGTCTTTTTCCGTAAGACCTCGTTGTCGTCGGCTTACCTATGCTCAATAGGTGCGCCTCCTCCGCCTTGCCTTACGAAAAAATCCCCCTAAATATAATTTGTACTTTCAAAGTTGGCGGAGCACTAAAGCCCCGTTTCTCCTTGTTTATATGCTCTCATCAAGTGCCAGATTTAATTCCAGCACATTTACCCGTTCTTCACCCAGCACACTGGCCAGCCGGCCTTCGGTCTTCGCCTCAATCAGCCGCTCCACTTCAGCCACATCCCGCCCCCTGGTCCTGGCCACCCGTGCCGCCTGCAGATAGGCGGCGGCCGGTGTGATATGCGGGTCAAGCCCACTGGCGGAGGCAAGCACCAGGTCGGCCGGAACGGGTGCTGCCTGGCTCAGCCCATTTTCCTGGCGAACCTGGCTTAACCGTTCTGCCACCGCCTGCAGCAAAGCCTGATTGGTCGGGCCCAAATTACTTCCCGCCGAAGCCGTTCCGTCATAGCCGTCCTGTCCGGCCGCCGACGGGCGGCCGTGAAAATATTTATCGCCGGTAAAATTCTGTCCAATCAGCCGCGAGCCTACAGGACTCCCGTTTTTCGTCACCAGGGACCCGTTGGCCTGGGCGGGAAATAAAAGCTGCGCTACCCCGGTTACCAGCAAAGGATAGACAAACCCTGTCAGCAAAGTAAATACAGCCAACATCCTTAGTCCTGTTACCACCCATTTCCACATTATAAACCCTTCTTCCTTTATACCAAGTGTAAAATAACCAGCAGCCAGTCAATCAGCTTAATCCCGATAAAGGGAATAATCAGTCCGCCCAGTCCATAGACCAGCAGATTGTTCCGCAGCACCACATCGGCGCCCACCGGCCGGTAGGCAACGCCGCGCAGCGCCAGCGGAATCAATGCCACAATGATCAGGGCGTTAAAGATGACCGCACTTAAAATGGCGCTTTCCGGGGTAGCCAGTTGCATGATATTAAACAAACCAAGAGCCGGATAGGTTCCCATAAACATGGCCGGAATGATGGCAAAATACTTGGCAATGTCATTGGCGATACTGAACGTGGTCAAAGAGCCTCTGGTCATCAAGAGCTGTTTACCGATTTCCACAACCTCAATAAGCTTGGTGGGATTGCTGTCCAGGTCAACCATATTGCCGGCTTCCTTGGCTGCCTGGGTTCCGCTGTTCATGGCCACCCCCACATCGGCCTGAGCCAGGGCGGGCGCATCGTTGGTCCCGTCACCCGTCATGGCTACCAGCAAGCCTTGTTCCTGATACTGACGGATCATGGCCAGCTTCGCTTCCGGCGTAGCTTCCGCCAGAAAATCGTCCACACCGGCTTCGGCGGCAATCGCCGCGGCCGTCAACGGGTTGTCACCGGTAATCATGACGGTTTTTATCCCCATCTGCCGCAGCTCGCGGAACCGTTCCTTAATACCGCCTTTGACAATGTCCTTCAGCTTAATGACCCCCAATACCTTGTCTTGGGCGGCCACCACCAGCGGGGTACCGCCGTTTTTGGCAATCTCCGCGCAGGTCCGGTTCACCTCAGAGGGAAAAATCCCGCCTTGCTGACGGACATAATTTTGAATGGCATCCATTGAGCCTTTCCTGATTTCCTGCCCCTGCTGATTGATTCCGCTCATCCGGGTTTGTGCCGTAAAGGGAACAAACTCCGCGCCCAGTGCTGCCAAGTCCCGTTCCCGCAAATTGTATTTTTGTTTGGCCAGAATGACGATACTCCGCCCTTCCGGCGTTTCATCGGCCAGCGATGACAACTGGGCGGCGTCAGCCAGCTCGGCTTCCCCGATGCCCGGTGCCGGAAAGAAATCGGTTGCCATCCGGTTGCCCAGCGTAATGGTGCCGGTCTTATCCAGCAGCAGGACGTTCACATCGCCGGCGGCCTCTACGGCACGGCCGGACATAGCCAGTACGTTCCGTTTCAATAACCGGTCCATGCCGGCAATACCAATGGAAGAAAGCAAACCGCCAATGGTCGTCGGAATCAGGCAAACAAGCAGCGCCAGCAGCACCGGCACAGAGATGGTGGTTCCCGTATAAATCGCAAAGGGTTCCAGCGTGGCGACGGCAATTAAAAACACAATGGTCAAGCCCACCAACAGAATGGTCAGGGCAATTTCATTGGGTGTTTTTTGCCGTTTGGCCCCTTCTACCAAAGAAATCATCCGGTCCAGAAAGGTTTCTCCCGCATTGGCGGTGATTTTTACCCTAATCCAGTCGGACAACACGCGGGTGCCGCCGGTAACCGAAGATTTATCGCCGCCCGCTTCGCGGATGACCGGAGCCGATTCGCCGGTGACCGCGCTCTCATCGACCGAAGCCATGCCTTCCACCACTTCCCCGTCACTGGGAATGATGTCACCGGCTTCTATGAGAATCAAATCATCCTTCTTTAACTGAGTAGCGTCAACCAGCACGATCTCACTGGCGCCAGCCAGCTTCTTGGCCTTGGTCTGCGTACGGGTTTCCCGCAGCGCCCGTGCCTGCGCCTTGCCCCGGCCTTCCGCCACAGCTTCCGCAAAATTGGCGAACAAGACGGTAAACCAGAGCCAAAGGTTAATCTGCAAAGAAAAGAATACACTCCCGGTTATCCCCTGCAGGCAGTCGCGCAGTAGCAATATACTGGTGAGTATGGCGCCAACAAATACAACAAACATGACGGGATTTTTTATTTGTGTCCGGGGATTCAGTTTTCGGAACGCATCGCGTACCGCTTCCCCCAGCATATCCCGGCGAAAACCGGTTTCTCTATTCATGATTGGAATCTTCCTTTCCGTTTGTTCTAGAATGCAACGCCGCCATAAAGCAATAGCTGTTCAAGCACCGGTCCTAAAGCCAGCGACGGCAAAAAGGTCAGTGCCCCGACAATTAAAACCACACCGCTTACCAGTACGACAAACAAGCCGCCTGTCGTCGTGAACGTCCCCGGTCCCACCGGCGACGTTTTCTTCTGGGCCATGCTGCCGGCAATAGCCAGTACCGGCAGGATCACGCCAAACCGCCCGATCAGCATGGCAACGGCTAATAGCAGGTCATAAAAAACGGTATTTACCGTAAGCCCGGCGAAGGCACTGCCGTTATTGGCGGCACCGGAAGCAAAAGCATACAGCACTTCACTCAGCCCATGGGGTCCGTTATTTAATATACCGGCCTGGCCGGCCTCGGTTACCACGGCGGCGGCAGCCCCCAGCAAAATGACGGCCGAAGGAATCAGGATAGCTAAGCTGGCCATTTTCATTTCGCGGGCTTCAATCTTTTTCCCGATATATTCAGGAGTCCGGCCCACCATCAGACCGACAATGAAGACGGTAATGAATACATACAGCATGATGCCGTAAAAGCCGGCCCCCACACCACCAAACACCACTTCGCCCAGCATCATCTGCAGCATAGGGAATAATCCGCCCAGCGGGGTTAAGCTGTCGTGCATGGCATTAACCGCGCCGCAGGATGCCGCCGTGGTCACAGTGGCAAACAGGGAAGATCCCCCGATGCCAAACCGTACTTCTTTCCCTTCCAGCGAAGAGAAACCACTGACACCAAGCTCCTGCACCAGCGGATTGCCGTATCGCTCACTGATATAAGTACCGGCAAACATCAAAGTAAACAATAACAGCATGGCACTTAAAATGGCATAGCCCTGCCGTTGGTTCCCGCTCATCCGGCCAAACAGGAGGACCGTAGCTGCCGGTATTAAAAAGATACTGAGCATCTGCAGGAAATTGGTCAAAGCTGTCGGGTTTTCAAAGGGATGAGCCGAATTGGCGTTGAAAAAACCACCGCCGTTGGTACCAAGCATTTTAATGGCTTCCTGTGAGGCCACCGGTCCCATGGCCAGCGTCTGTTTGGCCCCTTCCAGCGTCTGGACAGTCACATAGGGGGAAAGATTCTGCAAAACCCCCTGCCCGACCAGAATGATCGAGAAAAGGATGGATAAGGGAAGCAGGACCCAAATCACGCTGCGAGTCATATCCACCCAGTAATTGCCGATCCGGTTGGTTGACTTACGTACCAGTCCCCGGATTAAGGCAACAGCTACAGCCAGCCCCGTAGCAGCCGACAAGAAATTCTGCACCGTAAGCGCCAGCATCTGCGTAAAATAGCTCATGGTCGACTCGCCGCCATAGGCTTGCCAGTTGGTATTGGTCATGAAGCTGACAGCCGTATTCAGGGCAAGGTGCCAGGGTTCTACATTGGCTAACTGCTCGGGATTAAAGGGTAAATATTGCTGCACCGCCTGCAGGACATACACAGCTATCGCTCCCGCTATATTAAAGACCACCAATTGCAGGCTATAGGTTTTCCAGTCTGTTTCTTTGGTTTCATCAATTCCGCCAAGCCGGTATACAGCTCTCTCCAGGGGACGGAACAGCCGGTCAAGCGGCGTTTTTTCCCCGGAAAAAACCCGGTCCATATAGGCCCCCAAGGGCCAGGCCAGGCCAAGCAGTAGAGCCACAAACAATAGAAATACAATCATATCATGTGTCATGGTTAAAATTCCTCCGGCCTTACCAAGGCATAAATTAAATATATCAACAATAAAACCGCCAATATCCCTGCCAGATATAAATCCATCATGAATCTCCTCCTCCGGAAATGTAGCTTTATTGTAATCCCGTTCCCGGTAAAAATGGCGTCAAGAATCCGGCCGGCCCTATAAAGAAAATGTAAAGATTGCAGCAAAAACCGATGGAAGCCACAAAAAAACAAAAATCCCCGACCTGTTAAGTCGGAGATTCTTAGTATGTACTGCTATGATACGGATTTTACCGCCACCGGCTGCGGCTCCCAGCTAACCGTGCGGGTAGGGAACGGAATAATGATACCCTCTCTCTGATAACGGACATGGATCCGTTTGATAAATTCGTGGCGGACAAGGCTTTGATCCGTAACTGTCTTAACCCGCAGAATCACGTTAAAATTGATACTGGACTCGGCAAAGCTGTTATAGCGGACTACCGGCTCAAAATCGTTGGCCCCGCCGGCCATCTCCCGGATCACTTCTTTAGCCACTTCGACAGTTACCCGTTCCACCTGCTCCAAATCACTCTCGTAGCTGACGCCGATCGGAATGGCGATAGAACACTCGGCAAAAGGCTGGGCGTAATTGGTAATGGTTGTCGAGGCAAATTTCTGGTTAGGTATAACCACCATGTTTTCCGTAGGCGTCATGATCGTAGTATTCCGCCAGTTCATATCCACCACATGACCCTCTTCATTCGTCGATAATTTTACAAAGTCACCAATCTTGATCTGTTTGGCCACCAGAATATTAATGCCGGAAAATAAATTGGCCAGCGTATCCTGCAACGCCAGCGCAACGGCCAAGCCGCCGACACCTAAAGCGGTAAGCAAAGGCGAAATGGCAACGCCGAAGGACTCCAGTAAAAACAGGATGCCTATGGTATACACGGCCAAATCAATCGTTGTCGCCAAAATGGATGTGGATGCAAAAGCACCGGACGTCTTCCCGAACTTTTGCTTCAAATAGCCTGACGCCAGACGGGCAATCAGCAAGGTGAACGATAAAATGACCAGCGAATGGAACAATCGTTGCAAAAATAGCAGCGGGTGCGGCGGAATTGCCAGAATTTCAGTCGCCGCGTACAAGCCGATCAGTATGCCCAGCAGAGTAGGAATGCCGCGAAAAGTTTGCTTTAGCAGGGAATAGGCTATATTCGTCTTTCCGGCAATGATTTTCAGCAGCTTGTCAAATAGCACCCGGATAACGACAATGCCCAGTATCAGACATAATAAGAAAACCAGCAGGTGGACTTTTAAACCACCATTGATAATTCGGTTCATCCATTCAGTTATTATTGCAGGCATATGTACCTCCCTTAACAAAACAATATGTTTACATAATATGTATTCGTCTTATTCTGTCTTTTTCCTCCATCCATCCGTACCTTTTTCAATTTGACGGCTGGCGGCAACTTCCTGCCGCCAGCCAGCTTTCCCCGGCTATTCTCTTTCCACAATAAAAAAATCCCGGCCCGCGATCAGTGCCCCGCCAACTTTGAAAGTGTAGTTTCAGAGTTGGCGGAGCACTAGCTATCGCAAGCCGGGATTCGCCTTTATCCCACCAGAGAATATAAGGAATGATCTTCTTTTTTTATCCGTTCGGCAATGGCCTTAAACACTAGATCCCGTTCCTGCATAAAGCCTGCCGGGTCCGCCTTAATGGCCGGCGCCGACATATATTTCCCCTTAAAAGCGGTAAAGGCATTAACCAAACCACCCATTTCACGCATAAACCGCAGGCTGGCTTCCTTGACTTTGGCATCCTGATGCTTTTGTAAATCAGGATACACATATTTGTCCTCATGCAGCAAATGTATATTGATTTTCCCGGCCAATTGCCCCAGCAATAGCGATATTTTAAAGGCGTTCTCCGTAATATTGTCAAGGCTGCGATAACCGCCGATCGCCGCCAGCAGTTGCTTGATTTCATCATGCTGCCGGTTAATTGTGTTCTTATCAATCATGTTGATCCCCTCCAACCGTACTTTTAGCCTTATTTTACCAAGGCTTGCTTTCATCGGCTGTGATCTATATCAACATGACAGCAATAATTTTCAACTGGCAAAATAGAGCTTCACCTACAGGGTAGCTACTAGGGAACCACTGATTTATTCACACCGCACATCCTGGCGGATCTTTTTCCGCCTGGCTGCGTCAGCAAAACCTTGAAATAGGGACCGCTATTCCTGCGGTTTTACTTTCTTGCCAGTCGAAAAAATCTCTCGCCAGGCCGGCAGGCTCATTAAATCAACGGTTCCCTAGACCGGCCAGAACCTCTGTCACCGCATCGGCGGTCCCAACGCCAGCAAAGGTTTTTACCGTTTTTCCCTTGTTGACGACAACGGCAGCCGGAACGCTGTCAATCCGGTATTTGTCCGCAAGTCGTTGTTTACGGGAAACATCCACCTTAACAACTTTTAGTGGGCGGCCCGAAGCAGCGGCCGCCGCTTCCCAGGCCGCTACCGCGTCAATACAGTTATTTTGCCGCGGATTCCAAAACAGCAAAACAACGGGAATATCCGACGCCAGCACGTCCTCCTTAAAGCTGGTTTCCTCTTCCAAATACCGTTCGGCCGCCACCGCGGCAACGGCACCGTCGTGGGCTGCCGTTACCACCTGCCGTAAATATTTCGGTTTTACATCACCGGCAACAAATACCCCGGCCACAGAGGTTTCCATCCGCTCGGAAGCAAGCACATAGCCGCTTTCGTTCAGGTTCACCTGTCCTTGTAAAAATTTCGTGTTGGGGATCATGCCGGCATAAATAAAGACACCGTCCGCCTGCCGTTCCGTCAAGGCGCCGGTTTTCAGATTTTTCACGACCACGGCAGACACATCGGTATCACCCTTGATTTCATGGAGGACCGAGTTCCAGACAAATTCGATTTTCGAATTTTTAAAAGCCTTCTCCGCACTTACTTTATTACAGTCCACAATCCCTTCACCGTGAATCACAATGATGGTTACCTTGCGGGCAAACTTGGTAATATAGCTGGCTTCTTCCACGGCGGCATCGCCATTCCCCACCACCACTACCTCCAGATCCTGATAAAACTGCGCATCACAGGCGGCACAGTAGGATACCCCATTGCCGCGGAAGGCCCGCTCACCGGGAATATTAAGCAAACGGGGCTGTGAGCCAGGAGCTAAAATAACGGCTCGTGCCTGGTATGACTGGCCTCTTTTGGTACGGACCTGTTTGATTTCTTCCTGCAAATCGACTTCCGTTACTTCCGCTTTGACCAGCTCCGCCCCAAAGCCGGCGGCATGCTCGGCCCATTCCTGCATGAGCTTAGGTCCGGAAGCGCTTTTGACCCCAGGGTAATTGACGATTTCGCGGGTGGTAAACGCCTGTCCGCCCAGGGTTCCCTTTTCTAAAATTACCGTTTTCAGCCGGGCCCTGGCACCATAAATACCGGCCGACAAGCCGGCCGGCCCGCCGCCGATAATCAACAAATCATATACTGACAATGGTATGCACTCCCATCCTAATTGATCAATATGCCTCCCGGCACGCGCCTTCTAAGCCGTTTTTTCATCCTATATATTTCATTTTGCCAATCCCCTGCGAAGTAATCCGGTAAACGGAAAGCAGTTTGCCGTCGGCCGCTATGGCCGCGTCAGATACTTCGATTAAGCCGGCTGTTTTTAAGGAAATCAGACATTCGCCAATCCCTTTTTCATTTATACAGGCATCCCGGGGATATTCTCTTTTCAACATACAATATATATTTTCCACGGAAGTTTCCTGCTGCTGAAAGATGATTTGCAGCACCCGGAACTTCACAGGCAATATTCCCATATAATTTCCTCACTTGCTTCGCAGATTAACCAAATTCCGGGGATTTCCGATGGTAAGCACCGTACCAATGCTGATAACAACCACACCGCCCAGCAAGCCGGGAGTGATGGTTAGGCTATTCAGCAGCCAGCTAAAAAACACCGACCACAGGGCATAGGTCACGTTCAGTCCCATAGCTCGGGCAACGCCGGTCATATTCATCGCGCGATACCAGAACAAAAAAGAAGCGGCGCCCACCAGGGCAATACCCGCCATATACCAGGCCACAGATGTGGTCAAAAGCGCCAGCAGCAGGGTATAGGAGCCACTTCCCAACAAAGGAAAAATGGCTAATACATACACAGCAAAGGAAGTACATTGTCTTATCCCGCTGGCAATATCCGAATCGACTAAATCCATGCCAAACGTGGCCAGCACTCCTTCCAGAGCCCAGCCCAGGGCTGCGACAGCCGACAGGCCAATTCCCAAATAAAAATCAGGATACTTGCCTGTATCCGGCGGCACATAGCCGACCAGGAACGATCCCAGCACGGCCAGCCCGATGCCGCACCACACCCGGACGTTAACTTTTTCCTTAAGAAAAATCCCGCCCAGGGCGGCACCCAACGCCGGATAGGCAGCGGTAATCGCCGCCGCGTAAGAGGCACCGGCAAAATAAATGGCCAGCAAATTAGCTCCCATACCAATCGGTCCGCCTAACAAAGCGGCAGCCATTACAATTTTACCCGGCTGGGTTTTTAAAGTCCGCCAGTAATCGCGCCATTTGCCACTTACCACATTCCTGCCAAACAGCCAGGCAGCCGCAAACCCATCGTGCAGGCAGCCCCCGACCAGCGGAACAAGAAACATACCCGTCTGACCGGTAACCGGCAGTAACGCAAGCACCAACCCCATGAGCACGCCGTCCAGCCCCCAGGTGATGCCTGCCAATAGGCCCATGGCAATTCCTTTTTTCGCATAATTCAATTCCTTCAACGCAAGCGGGGCGTTGATCTGCCCATCTCGCCGGGAACTCATCGTTGAACCCAGCTTGGATTCATCCTTGCCCTGACCGCCCATCCGGCCTCAGGCAAGGCCACACTTTTAAGCTCGCTGCGCGCGCGCACTGCTAATCACTCCCTGTTATCTTCCGCTTTTTGTGCTGATACCTGATAGCTTTATATTCAGTGAAAAAGCAGACGCAGCAGTATGGAATACGTCTGCGTCCATCTTTACTGATCGTAAGGAACCTTTGCGACACCCAGCATCTTGTCATGGCTTACAGCCTTGCTGATACCCGGCCCCGATAGCATGATTTTAATTGGCCGCCTGAATTTGCCCGATCAGGTATTCCCGCATTTGGACAAATTCTTTCGAGGACCGCAACGCACTGAAGGACTGGTTCCGCAGCCGCAACACCAGCGGATTCGGAATATCGCATACGATTCGCCCCGGATTCGGGTGCATAATCAAAATTCGCTCCGCCAGCAGCAAGGCTTCATCGACATCGTGAGTAATAAAAAATAAACATTTGCCTGTTTCTTCCCAAATAGCTCTAAGATGCTTTTGCATGGATTCACGGGTTAACGCGTCCAGGGCGCTAAAGGGTTCATCCAGTAAAATCACGCGCGGATCGGTCGCCAATGTTCTGGCAATAGCCGCTCTTTGTTTCATTCCCCCCGACAGTTGATAGGGCAACAGGGCCGCAAATTGCTCCAGACCAACCATTTTTATATACTTAGCAACAATTCTTTTTCGCTCTTCCTTGGGAATTTGCTGCATCTTCAAACCGAATTCGATATTTTTTTCGATATTGAGCCAGGGCAGCAAATTAGGCTGTTGGAACACCACACCCACCTGAGAGTCCGGTTGAACATGCTCTTTACCGTCCACTTGAATGCTGCCTGCGGTGGGAGCCCGGTAACCGGCAATCACGTTTAACAGCGAGGATTTGCCACAGCCCGACGGACCTAATACGCAGACAAAATCCTTATCGCCAAGGTCCAGACTGATATTGCGCAAGGCTTCCACCTGGCAGGTATCCTGCAGATAAGACAAACTGACATTCGTAAGGGTTATAGTCGACGCCTTTCCCGCTGAGTCGGGCGATGGCGGCTGATATGCCTGGTGCTGCAAGGTCATTCCTCTTCACCCGCCTTACTTTGTATTGTCATATAAATCATTGCGCAACGCCTTTTGATAGACCGATAGCTCCGGCGCCGCCGTTATGGTTTTCTGGACAACCAGAAAGTCTGCCGTTTCTTTCAAGAGTTTGGCAAAATCGCCCGGATGGTCCGGCGTTCCTAAATACTTGCTGTCGGTTTGCTGTTTGGCATCGAGTACAATAATCTCATTCATCGCTTTCAAGCTGGCCTCGGGAGAAAGTCCCAGTTCTTTGGAAAGTGCCTGAGCCGATTCCTGTGGGTGGGAACGGTAGTATTGCACGGCTTCATCCAGCACCGAAATATACGTTTTCACTGCCTGCGGATACTTTTGGACAAAATCGTTATAGACAATGCCGAATTCTCCCGTAATGCCGCCTTTTTCCGCCACTTCCTTCGAGGTGATCAATACTTTGCCGCCGTCGGCCACCAACTGGGATTGAGCAGGCTGCCAGGCATAGCCGCCGACAATGTCATTTCTTTGCCAGGCCGCGATTAAATCAGGCATCTGCATATCCAGAATCGTAATGTCCGCCGGGTTGATTCCCTGCTGTTTCAGGGCCGACAACAAACTAAAATGAGAGGTTGAGCCAAAGGTTGTGGCAATCTTTTTACCCTTCAGGTCCTGCAGCGAATTAATGCCACTGTCTTTTTTTACTACCAGGGCTTCGCTTTCACCGATAATATCGTGTAGATAATACACCTGATAAGGCAGGCCCTGGGCAATGCCCACCGCTCCCGGTGGTGTTCCTACCAGGCCAAAATCAATGGAGCCACTGGCAATTGCCGTATTCACATCCCGCCCCGAATCAAATTTAATCCACGAAATCTTAGTTCCCGGGAATTTCTTTTCCGCCAACCCCAGAGCTTTTGCCAATAACTCACCATTGGGGCTCACCTGATAGCCGATGCGGATTTCTTTGGGTACATCGGCTGCCCCCGTCTTAGTGTCGCCTGTTTTGCCGGTATCCGTTGAACAGCCGCCCGCTACCACCATGAAACTTAATAAAAGCATGATTACGATACTCTGCCATCTGATTCTCATTTTTCCTCTTTCCTTTCGTTTTTTATTTTATATATAATTTCTTAGTCCTTACCAATCCACGGCGAGGTACGCCGCAAGGCCAAACGTATTCCGGCGTCCAGTAAAATAGCAATGGCGCCCATAATAATAATGCCTACGTAAATAATGTCGTTGCGCAAAAATTTGCTGGCATCGAGAACCATCCAGCCAATACCGGAAACGGCTGCCACCATTTCGGCCGCCACTAACGTCGCATAGGTCACACCCACAGCGGTCCGCAAACCGGTCAATAAGTCAGGCAGGCAGGAAGGCAGAATCACGTAGACAAATAACCGCCACCCCGCGGCCCCCAGTGATTTAACGCCGTTAATCCGGTCCACCGGTATACGCTGCACGCTGTATACGGCGGCAATAAACAGCGGCGGAAAAGCGCTTAATGCCAATAAAGCCACTTTGGAAACATCGGTAATGCCAAACCACAGCACCAGCAAGGTATAATAGGCCAGCGGCGGCAAGGGCCGGTAAAACTCAATAAACGGGTCGAAAACAGCCAGGATCAGCCGCGACCGGCCGCAAACAAGCCCTAAAGGAATCGCAGTCACCAAAGCCATCGCCAGCGCCAGAAAAAGCCGTCTCATACTGGAAAAAATATGATACCCTAACGATTGACCCTTATAGCCTTCGGCCAGAATATCCTGAAAAGCCCGCCATACCATCTCCGGCGAAGGTACAAACACCTGATTAAACATATGCAGCCGGCTGCCCACTTCCCAGCCGGTCAGTACGATGAGCACCGCCAGCATAGAAACCGTCTTATACAATGCGTCACCCCGCCAAAACCGGCCAGCTACCGCGTTTGATCTCGTCAAACTCTTCAATCCTCCTCATCACCGCCGGAAAATCCGGTTCAAAAAAAATAAAAAAAGGCCAAGAAAAACACGACTCGTTTTTCTTAGCCTTCAGTCATCTGATCAGCTACTGTGGAATTTGTGATAAGTCTA
The DNA here is from genome assembly GCF_900110485.1 of Propionispora vibrioides. Classification (NCBI taxonomy): domain Bacteria; kingdom Bacillati; phylum Bacillota; class Negativicutes; order Selenomonadales; family Sporomusaceae; genus Propionispora; species Propionispora vibrioides. The sequence continues at coordinate 76,686 of NZ_FODY01000013.1, forward strand.
TAACAGGAATATCCCGATTGTCAAGTGCCTTTTTTTATATTTTTCCCCGTTGTGTGCCAGGCTGTTAGGAAGAAAACGCCGCCCGGATTGCTTTCATCAGCTCTTTTTCCAAAGTGGAAAAATGATGCCGTTTGGACCGGGCCATGACAATGGGAATATCGAGCGAGGCATCCGCTACAGGCAGGGCCACCAGCTTTTGGGTCTGGGTATATTCACCGGCCGCCAGACGGGGAACGAAAGCGATGCTGCGGCCTTGCTGCAGTAGTTTTTCCAGCATCGGTATGCTGTCCACCCGGAAGGCAACCTGCAGCGGGCCGTACTCACTCAAAATTTCCGATATGCCGCACTGCGTCGTATATTCGGTATTCAGCAAAATCAGCGGCTGCCTGATGGCTTCGCTCATCTGAATACTGCCTTTGGCCGCAAGCGGGTTATTCCTGCCGGCCAGCACCACCAGTTGGTCACAAAACAGCTCGGTAACCTGAAGGTCTTTGGTTTTCTCCAACTCGCGGGTCTTTATCACAATGCCGAAATCCGCTTTGCCCGCCTGAATATCGCCTAGAATATTATTGGACTCGCCGACCTTTTGCATAACCATAACATTGGGGTAGCGCTGCTTAAACAGCGTCAGCACCTTGGGCATCAGGATCATATTTACATGCTGCTCTACCGCCAGGGATATATCCCCCTTTAGCTCCAGGCCGTCCTGTTTGCCGATCAGCGTGATCTCCTCCATGAGGCGGACGATGTCCTGCGCCTTTTGAATGACGGCCAGGCCGGGTTCCGTCGGATATACGCCCTCGCTGGTTCTTTTCAGCAACCGTACGCCCAGTTCATCCTCCAGCTTGCTGATGGCGGAACTCATGGCCGGCTGGGAGATATGCGAACGTTCCGCAGCCAGGGATATGGACTGAGCCTTATAAATGGCAATCAGGTAAAGCAACTGTTCTATGCGCATGGTTTCCACCCTCACCTGTAATTGATTTCTGATAAACAAGTATTACACTTAATTCACTTCCTGACCGGCAAATCCTTCCCGCGTTTCCCGGATTATTGGGGGCCGCTATAATCTTTCGCTTATACCAGGTATAAGCAGTCCGTATTGTACAGGAAAAACCGGAATTCTTATAATGTATAATCAAAAGCGACCTTAGAACAAGGAGCTCCGAAAAACAAAGGAGTAACCATGATGAAAAGAACGGCTCTTACGCAAAAACTGCTGGTATTGGGCATCGACGGTATGGACCCCAAGATCACCGGCAAATATCTGGCCGCCGGAAAAATGCCCAATTTGCAGGCATTCATTGACCGGGGCGCTGCCAGAAAAGACTTAACAATGCTGGGAGCCATTCCGACCATTACGCCGCCCTGCTGGACCACACTGGCCACCGGTGCCTATCCCGGCACCCACGGGATTACCTGCTATTGGCGGCAATCGCCGGACAGTCTCGACGCCGTGGTGTACAATATGGATTCCCGTTATTGCACGGCCGAACAAATCTGGAACATTACCGCCGAAGCCGGCAAAAAAACGCTGGTCTGGCATTGGCCCGGCAGTTCCTGGCCGCCGACTTCGCCAAGCCCGCAGCTCAGCGTCGTCGACGGCACGCAGCCCGGTTCCGTCAACATGGGCGTTGCCCAGCTCGACTGGGAAAAAATTATTGTGGCCGCACCGGACATCAAAGAAGTCCGCTATGCGCCGCGGGTCGATAAACCGGCCGGCGTCGGCTGTATTATTACCGACCTGGAAGCTACGCTGGACGATGAAGTGGACGATGAAATGATGGAGCTATGGTGGGGGGATAAAGCCCGCCAGGGTGATGAAATCCGGACCTACGTCATGGATGATCAGGATACGGAGGTCGTAATCGGCAGCAAGGTAGCCTACGATATTGTCAACTCACCGCTCAAAGAGGCCACCGGCTGGATAAGTGCCCCGGCGGGGGCCAAAGAATTTACCATCCTGACGTCCGGCGGCGTCATGCGACGTCCTGCCCTGCTGCTCCGGAATGAAACAGGCGAATATGACCGGGTAGCCGTTTATAAAAATAAAAAGGCCGCCGCACCGCTGGTTACGCTGGAAAGAGACAAAATGGTGACCGGAATTATTGACGATGTGACCAAAAATGAAGTAACCAAGCCGGCCTGCCGTTCGATGAAGCTGCTGGAGTTAGATCCCGCCGGCAACCGGGTCCGGCTGTGGATCAGCAACGCGCTGGATATTGCCAACGATATGCTCTGGCATCCCAAGACCCTCTTCGACGACATAACCCGGCACATCGGCGTCGTTCCGCCGGTCAGCTTAATCGGCGGCGAGGATGCCGAATTAGTGCGGGAAATTTTCGAACCGTCCTGGGCGCTCTATAACCGGTGGCAAGCCGCCTGCCTCAACTATTGCATCAGGGAAAAGGGCTATGAAGTCGTATTTTCTCATTTACACAATATTGACTGCGCCAGCCATCAGTTATGGCACCTGGCTAAAACGCTGCCCGAATGGCAGCATACCGACGAGGCAACCTATCAGCAGTTTATCGAGAAATTCTACCGCCAAACCGATGAGTATTTCGGGGAATTCCTGCACCTGCTGGAAGACGGCTGGACCGTGCTCATTGTAAGTGATCACGGCCTCATTGTCGGCGAAAATGTACCGCCTATTTTAGGGGAATACGGCGGTCTTAATACCAAAGTCATGGAAGCACTTGGCTATACCGTGTTAAAGAAGGATGAAAACGGCAACTCCCTGCGGGAAGTGGACTGGGAAAAAACAAGAGCGGTCCAGATCCGCAGCAATTATATTTATATTAACCTGAAAGGGCGCGACAAACACGGCATTGTTGATCAGAAGGACAAATACGCCCTGGAAGAGCAAATTATCAATGACCTGTACAATTACCGGGATCACCGGTCCGGCCGGCGGGTTGTCGGCATCTGCCTCCGCAATAAGGACGCGGTGCTGCTCGGCACGCACGGCCCCGAATGCGGCGATATTTTCTTTTCCATTGAGGAGGGGCATAATCGCTTGCATGGCGACAGCCTCTCGACGTCGGAAGGCTATTTTGACACCTCGGTCTCACCGATCTTCGTAGCGGCCGGCCCGGGCATTAAGCCCGGCTTTACCACCGACCGTATTATCCGCCAGGTCGATGTGGCACCGTCCGTTTCGGCGTTGCTTGGCTTGCGGTATCCGGCGCAGTGCGAAGGAGCTCCCCTTTATCAGATTTTATCCGAAGAAATTTAATTTCCGGCGGCGGGACGCTTGTCTTAAAAAAACTCTGCCGTTTTAAAGCATGCAGGAAGGAGAAACACTATGACACTGCAACAGTTGGAAAGCAACCGTTTTGACGAGGTTATCTATGACAACGGCGAAGCCTGCCTGGTAGCCTTTACCAAGAAAAACTGCCCCGTTTGCAAAGAAGTCATTCCCTTACTGGAGGACCTGCAGGCGCAGCATAAAGAAAACTTCGGCTTCTATACCGTAGATGTGGAGAAAAGCGTGAATTTATCCCAACGTTTTTCCTTAAAGGGAGTCCCGTCGATTATTTTCTTCAATGACGGGGCACTAAAGGGAAAACTGGCCGGCCAAATCGAAGAAGAACAAGTCGAAGAAAAAATTACCGCCACACTTGGTTCCTAACGGCCTTTTCTTGAACTTAGGCGGTAAAACCGTTCTTTAATAAGTAAGCTAAAACTGCCTGGATAAGCTAATACCGCCCTGCCGTTCTTGCCTTTGAACGACAGGGCGGTATTCATTTCTTGTTATTTCGTTTGACAAATCCTGTCCATCCAGGTAAAAAGTTCATCCAGATCATAGTCCCCGGCGTGGCCGATTCCCCAGGGTACGGCAAAGTCTGTGTCATAGCCACTGTTTTGCAATTTGGTAGCCAGGATAAGCGGTATGGCCAAAGCCGTGTTATTATCGGCAGAGCCGTAACGAATTCTCCAGTAATGGGCGGTGGTCGTGTTTTTCGCGCCAATGTAATCCATGGGATTCATCAGTTTGATGATTGTCGGGTCAGCCAGGGAAGCGTTGGCTGCTTTACTATTGTCTTTGGCAAACTGCGTAAAGTGCTGCGCTTTGATGGTGGCCGTACCGAATTCATCATTCTCGGCTGTTGCCAGATTGACGTCGTCAAAGGCGGGGGTAGCCTTCATTCTGCCAATGTACCGATTGTATTGAACTACATCAAGGTCTGTCACCTTTCCATCCTTTATAGTTATCCATTTTAGTCCGGCCAGCTTTGTACCACTGTCCAAAGCTTTTTGGGCCGAAGCAATCACCAGGGATTTCAGATAATCCCTAAACGGGCCCTCTCCGTTCGAGTTTAACGTTAACGCGATTCCGTCGGCCGTTTTAAGCCCCAGGGTGTTCAAATAAGACGGGAACAGCTTCTTTAAAGCCTGGGACAGCTTGGTCTGCTCGGCCGTCAGCGTACCGGCACCGCCCCCCATTTTATTGTTGTAGTCCTGGATGCCGGCAAACTGCCACTCATACGCCGCATCGGCATGGTCTAAGTTGGTAATCGGGCAATAGGCAGAAGCAGCAAAGACATCGTCGCGCGCAGCCGCCGCCCCCAGTTCTTTCAGATAAGGCTCGTAATCGGCACTGTTGCCGGTAGCGCCAAGCAAGGCCGACAAGGCCCCGCCGGCACTGGTGCCGTTGGAAATAATCTTCTCGGCGTCACCGGGCATAACCTTATCGTTATAGCGCAAATACCGGACGGCAGCCTTCAAGTCGACAATAGCGGCAGGTGCCTTGCCAGTGTACTGTCCCTGTTCGTTCTGAGTAGTACGGCCGCGGGCGCCGGCTTCAGCCACCACATACCCTTTGGCTAAGGCAATAGCGGCAGCGTTTTGGCCGTCGTCCGGAGCGCCGCCGGTAGGTCCGACGCCGGGCTGGCCCTCAGGTGCTCCCTCCGGGGCTCTATCCGGCGGACCACCGGGCTTTCTGTCAATCGTCCCCGGAGTACCGGGCATGTAGCCACCCACTGTATTGGGGAAGAAAATAGGAGCTGTATCGGCCGTGTAATTGCCAATGGCTTTCCCTTCAAAATATTTTTTTGGAATATAGATGTTCATAATCTCATAATTGGTATCCACAGGATTTTTCACATAGACAAGGTTCTCATAGGCACGGTAGGTAATCGTCTTATTATCTACGGTTACGGTTTTCTCGGTAAAATTGTTCGCATCAAAATCCAGGCTGTACCCGCTCTGCTGCTCCGGTTTTAACTGTGCCTTGCCCTGACAGCCGGACAGTATCGTCAACGACGTCAGCATCATGATCATGGCCCAACATGTTCTGGCTTTCATAGCTTCATTTTCCTTTCCTGAACAGTCTTTACTATTATTTACGCAGCAAATAAAGCCCCGTTATTCCGGGGTCGTCTTACGCCAGCGTCTGGCAACCACAACACAATACGTTGCGCAATCAACTATATCATAACTTAATTTAGTTGTTATTATAACACTATTGGTAAATTTTTATTTACTACCTATTTTTTCATTGCCTTAGCCTTTATAAGGCAACCAACGTTTTGATCCGGTCAAGGTACTAGTATGATCCTGTGAATACTGACGGCCTATTTTCCGCAAGCCTTCGTTGTCGTCAGTCGGCATACTAACGGTATGCCTCCTTCCTCCGCCTTGTCTCACGAAAAATAGCCTCGCCATTATTCTTACAGTTTTAGGATTGACAAGGTACTAGCTATTTTGCCAAAAACACCAAGAAAAATTCAATTACTTCCTAGGGCTTGTTTGTAAAATACCCAAACGCCCCCTGACAGTGCTTTTTGTGCCATACTTCATTAAATTTTTTTGAAATAGGGGCCGCTATTCCTGCAAAATTTCGCGTGCCCTTTAGGGTATAATTCGTCTGGCGCAAAAATCACTCGCCATAAGTCATTCCGTTAATTTACAAACAAACCCTAACTGAAAACAAGTTTTTTAAGAAACTCCTGCTAAAAACAATAAGAACCTGCGAAGTTCGCAGGTTCTCAACTATTTCGGCTGGCAGGACAGCTTGCCCGGTATTTCTTTATCCTTCCCTGAATGACCGTATTGCCTTGCCAATGACCGTTTTCCTATTTTTTCTCAGCCTTTTTTTCCTTTTTTTCCTTTTCCCCGTTCAACTTCTTCTGCAGCATTTCCATAGCAAGCTGGACCGTTTTCTTATTCTTGCCGCCCACAATAATGCGGAATTCCGGTTTCCACCAGGAACCGCCCACTTTGCCAAAAATAATATTGACCTGAGAATGGGCCTCCCTGGTTTTTTTCACACTTCTGGCGATATGTCCTTTAAACAAAAAGAATAGGCTTAACGATAATTCGCTGCGCATAGGATTTTGTACGCGAAATATCCGGTTGTCCTCTTTGATAACCGGTTTGTCGCTCATTTGCATTTGCATCATCTGCGTCTGTTTTTCTTGTCTATAACGTTGCTGCACGGTGGCCCCCCCTAATGTATTATACTTTGATTGTATCAGGTCTGGCCCGGAAAACCTATACTTATTTTTCACATAACGGCACTCTTTTAAAAAAATGTAATTAAGCCCTCTGCTGCTGCTTCCAATATAGCGTTTTCGGCCTGACAGAAAAGCACAGGCAAGCGCAAATTTTCCAGGGATAGCACCGGCCAGGCCGCGCAAGCTATAGTTAGTATCTTGCTATCGACACAAGACATCCGTTGCCAACAAAACCTGCAAACCGGAGGGGATTGCATGTCCAAGCCCGAAGCCTATCCCGTTGACCAGCCGCATCGTGCCAAAGGTCACAAACAGTCTGACGACAGCCTGCAGGAACCACTTTCGGGATCTAAAACGGTAAAAAATCAAAATCATACCGGTCATCGCCACGGTGAAGGCTCCTAACCAGTACCCTGGCAGTCTTAAAACAGTATCCACTGAATTAAGGCTGATAAGGTACTAGCCCTGCAAGCCGCCCGCTGATTTCTCTTAAAAGAACGGCGGGCGGCTTGCTCTATGATCTCTTTAGTACAGAAAAACCGGTTTCCGTCAGCTACCGCTTTTTTATATATGGAAAAACCTTCGCCGCCATCAATTGTTTATTCCTTATATATACGGCACATTACTTGCCAGCCTGCTGTACACCTATTCCCCTGCCTCTGCCTGCTTTCCATGCTCGGCAATCAGTTCCTCAAGAATCTGAGGTAAGTTCTTCAACAGTTTCATTAGTTCCTCTTCGGTTAATTCTATTTCAGAATCATCCTTTTCCATAATTCAACCCCATCCTCTCCACATGATCTGTACGCTCGGCTCCTAATCGAATAGAATCCGGCCACGGGCTCTCCTTGCAGATAAAGTAACTATCTACAGTTATATTATTTTATGGAAATCCACACAAAAAAACCAGGCAACCTGATCTTCCTGCTGGAAGAAGGCAACCTGGCGATCACAAGCGAATTTTCGCTGACAGACCCATAGCTTTGCGTCCTCATCTTTCGATGAGTTTGCCATTATTATACAATTACTAACTAAATTCTACTTGATCTCGCAATATCCTGTCAATATCCCTTACAGATATTCAGTTAAAAATCAAAAGTAAAAAAAACAGAGGACATCGCCGTTTGACTTGAAAAAGTCCTAGCTGGCCGATAAGCAAAGACCCGTTTATCAAGTGACGGCCTCACTCATAGCGCAACGCTTCGATCGGGTCCATCAATGCCGCTTTCCGGGCTGGATAGATGCCAAAAAACAAGCCCACTGCGACCGAAAACCCAAAAGAAACTACAATCGCCAACAAGGAAACTACCGTATTCAATCCCCCGAAAAGCGAGATGGCAAAGGCCCCCATAATGCCTAACACGACCCCTCCGGTGCCGCCCAGAATACCAATGACAATGGACTCAATCAAAAACTGGAGCATAATATCCCGGTAGGTCGCGCCCAGCGCCTTACGAATGCCAATTTCCCTGGTCCGCTCCGTCACCGAGACCATCATAATATTCATAATCCCGATGCCGCCGACTAACAGCGAGATGGCGGCAATACTGCCCAATAGCAGGGTAATCATCCCTGTTGTCTCGGTCATCATTTCCATAATGCTGGTAAGATTACGTACGTTAAAATCATCTTCTTTGCCGGCGGTGATTTTATGCTGCTGTCTCAATGCGCTCTTGACCTGCTCCTCTACTCTGTCCATGGCCTCTGCTGACGAGACTTGAATGCTGATCATATGAAGATAGGTAATGCCGAGAAGCCGCTCCTGGGCCGTGGTGAGCGGTACCATGACAATATCATCCTGGTCCTGTCCCATGGAAGATTGTCCCTTACTATCCAATACGCCAATCACCTGATAGGGGGTATTATTGATACGGATATTCTGCCCTACCGGGTTCATTTCACCAAACAGACTCTGAGCGACTGTGGCACCAAGCACGGCGACCCGGTTGCGCGCATTAATATCCTGCTGTGAAATAAAACTGCCGCTGCCGACCGACAAACTGCGGATGGCCATATAGTCCGGCATAATGCCCTGCACCGTGGTTGTCCAGTTCTGATTGCCGGCGATGATTTGATAAGACTGGCTGACACTTGGCGCCACATAGGTAATATCCTGTACTGTTTTCTTTATATATTCGGCATCTTCCGGCAACAGCGTCGTGTTGCTGCCGGCGGCTGACCGTACCCCCTGCGAAGACGCCGCGCCCGGCGTAACAATCAGCAGATTGCTGCCCAGGCTGGCAATGGAATTTTGTACTTTTTCCCTGACCCCCAGCCCTACCGACACCATCGCAATCACCGCTCCGACACCAATAATAATGCCCAACATAGTCAAAATGGAGCGGAGCTTGTTGGCCAGCAGCGCGCGCAGGGCAATGGCGATGCTTTCTTTAAACATAGTTTGACTCCTTTACCTCGTCACTGATAATCAACCCGTCCCGTACGGTAATAATCCGCTTGGCATAGGCGGCAATATCCGGTTCATGGGTAACCAGAATGATCGTTTTGCCCTGCCTATGCAACGTGCCAAACAGTTTCATAATTTCAATACTGGACCGGCTGTCCAGATTGCCCGTCGGTTCATCGGCCATGATAATGCTCGGATTATTGATCAGGGCCCGCGCGATGGCCACCCGCTGACGCTGCCCCCCGGACAGTTCATTGGGCAAGTGCTGCTTGCGGGTGCCTAAGCCCACAGACTCCAGCAGCGCAGCCGCCTGCTCCAGCCGTTCCTTCTCGCCAATTTTGGCATAGACCAGCGGCAAGGCCACATTCTCCCAGGCCGTAGTCCGCGATAGCAGATTGAAATTCTGAAACACAAAACCGATGCTGCGATTACGAATATACGCCAGTTGATCATCGGTCAAATGGGCTACCTCCTGCCCGTCCAGTAAATACGAACCGCTGGTGGGCCGGTCCAGGCAGCCGAGAATGTTCATCATAGTCGATTTACCCGAGCCCGACGGTCCCATAATGGCGACAAATTCTCCTGTTTCTATCGCTAACGAAACGCCGGCCAGCGCCGCCACCAACTCGTCGCCGACAGTATACTCCTTGGTAATTGCCTCCAGTCTAATTCCCATAACAGCCACTCCCTTACCTATTACATCGGCGGCGGCGGACCGCTGTCCTTTTTCGTGGAAGAAGCAGTTGTCGACTTGGTATAGGAGATGACCAGTTTATCGCCTTCCTGCAAACCGTCAAGAACTTCCACCTTGTCATTGCTCGTCAGTCCAACCGTGACCGGCACATTGTCGGTTTTACCGTTTTCACGCAGGACGGTCACATATTGGCCGCTAGTGCTTGTTTTTAACGCCGCCAGTGGAATCAGTAAAGCCCCTTCTTTCTCGCCGGTGATGATGCTGACCCTGGCCGTCATATCTACTTTCAGCACATTATCCGGGTCTTCTGTCATTAGTGTCACATAATAATAAATGACACTGCTTGACGAGGAAGATGACGAAGAAGATGACGAGGAGGAGGACGAAGAGGATGATGAAGACGAGGTCGTCGTTGTGCTGGTCGCAATCTGACCAATCTTGGAAACAACACCGGTAAAGCTTTTGCTGCCATAGGCGTCAACCGTAAAGGTTGCCTGCTGTCCAATCTTCACCTTGCCAATATCGGTTTCGTCCACCTTTACTTTAACCATCTTCTGCCCGACATCACCGATCATCATGATCACCTTCGGGTCATTAACCCCTGCGGTCACCAACGTGCCCACCGACACCGGCTCGCCTAAGACAATGCCATCCTGCGGTGAAGTGATCACGGTCTTTTCCAGGTCCGACTTATCTGATTCATAGGTGGAAGCAGCCGTCTGATAGTTGAGCAGCGCATCCTCCAGGTCGGCGTCCGATTTAGCACCAATCGAATGCAGATAGTTGATCCGGCGGTATTTCGCTTCATAGTTGTTCATTTCATATAAGGCTTTATCCACCGCTGTCCGGTATGTGGTATCATCTAAAATCGCCAACACCTGCCCCGCTTTCACCCGGTCATTTTCTTTGACCTTGATTTCCTTGATTAATGCCGTAATCTGTGATGAAATATCCACCGCATTGACCGGCTTAATTGTCCCGGTGGCCGACACGCTGGAAACGATTTTCCCGCGCGTTGCCGCAACGGTTTCCTGGCTGCCGGTCACCTTTTCCTGTGTAGTATGGTAATAGTAAAATCCGCCGCCGGACACTGCCAGCAACAGCACCAGACCTGTCAGCCATTTGGTGACGGAATAGGTATTCGTCATCTGCTGTCCCTCCTTAATCCATGCCCATCGCATTGTCGAGTTTCGCCCGGTAGGTGTCATAGTCATACTGAGCGGCAATATAATTGTCTTTAGCCGTTGTCAGTGCCAACTGGGCATCAATGACATCAAGCAAAATCCCTTCGCCGATTCTGTATTTAGCCTCGGCGATAAAATAATCTTCATCTGCCTTCTTAATGGCCACCTGTGTGGTTGCCATCCGTTTCTCCGCCTCTTTTGCGCTCAGATAATATTCCTTAACGGAAAGAATCAGTGAATCCTCCTGTGAGGTCAAATCCAGATAGGCCGAATCGACCTTGCTTTTCGCTTCTTTGATCTTGGCCGCAGTAACCTGGCTGTCAAAAAGATTCCAGGCCGTCGTTACCCCCACATAAACATCCTTATTGTCGTCTTCCGGCAGCACGCTGCTGTTCCAGCCGGTAGCGGCCGTTAAAGAAACCGTTGGTTTTTTATCGGCCGCAGCTACCCCGACATTCTGTTTCGCTTCTTCGATGTTGAGACGATACTTTTTTAAAGTCGGGTGATATGTCTTGGCGTAAGCCACACAATCCTCCATCGACCGGGTCAGGGGCTCATGCTGAAAACCGCTGACCAATTCCGGCTGGTCGGGCCGGTCCCAGCGGATCAGATTCTTCAGCTTGTTTACCGCGACCTCATACTTGTTTTTATCCTGCATTAAGGTCTGCTGCGCATTAATCAATTGCACCTCCGAGCTTAATACGTCAGACTTGGGGAGATTACCCGCACCATACTGGTCCCTTACGTTTTCCAGATGCTTCGTATAATTGTCCACCGTTTCCTGATCGACGCCTATAGTCTCCCGGTAATTGATGATATCAAAATAAGCGGCTACCGTATTTAGCTTTACATCCTGCCTCGTCTTTACCAAATCCAAGCCGGCAATCGTTACATCCGTTTGGGCAATCGCGATGTTCCCCTCATTCTTGCCGCCACTGTAAAGCGGCAGGGAAAGCGAAATCTGACTGCTATTGGAATCAGCCGAATAATCAATCCGTTTGAGATAAAACGTGTTCGAAGCATCCAGTGAGATGCCCCGGCTGCCCCGGGCAGCGTCCAGCGCATACTTGGCCTGAGTCTCCGTATTGACCGCCAGCTTAATATCCAGGTGATTGCCCAGCGCCATATTAACAGCCTGTTCCAACGAAAGAGGCTCGGCCAATCCAAGGGAGCACTGCGCAAAAATACTCAACCCCGCAAGTCCTGCCCCTCCCGCCCGCAACATTCTTTTCCAAACCTTCAAGTGTAAAAACCTCCCATCCTTAACAACCTCCAGAGAACCACTGATTTAATGAACCTGTCGACCTGGCGAGAGATTTCTTCGCCTGGCAAGAAAGTAAAGCCGCAGGAATAGTCCAGCTATTTCCAGGCTTTGTTGACGCAGCCAGACGGAAGGATCTCCGTCTGGGCGTAACTCAGCGGTTCCCTGTACTTTGTGTCATCTAAATACATGGATTATTTCGCAGTCTTTTTCTGTCCCATTTATTTTAGCCGATGGACCTTGTGATTTTTATTTGAAAATCGCAATCTGTAGCAATTTTTCTTTTCTTATTTACCATGTAATTAGTCCCTTGCTGCTAGACCTCGCCCCTTTAGTAGTAAACAAATGACAACCGGGAAAAATCCCCGGTTGTCATTTGTTTACTACTAGGCCATGCTGCTATGGCTATAATTTTTCACTGGCGATCTGCAGCTTGTTTCTTTTTCGCCTTACTTCTCCTTCGCCTGACCGGGTGCTTGCGCTAAACAAAATGATACAACTCGCCACGAAGCCCGCCTGCTGCCCCCGCAGCATCCCGGCTGGCTTTGGTCAAGCCGGCCTGAGTCAGAGCGGCCTCAATGCTTTGCCGGCTCTGCAGCAGGTCCAGCCCGTCCAGATGACTTGGCAGCCACCCCACAATCACTTCCTTGGGGGAAAGAAAATCGGCGCTGACCTGGTGACTGACCAGATACAAATAGCCGTGCGGCCGCAGCGCCCGGGCAATTTTGCCGGCCATTCCCGGCAAGTCGGCACTGGCAAAATCAAAAATGCCGGAAGCAACAATCAAGTCGTAACCGTCTCCAATATCATCTGTCATAAAATCGCCCCGCCAAACCTGCAGCCGGTCCATTAACCGGCGCTCCTTAACAAACTGTTCCGGAATGTCGGCAACCTGCGGATGTTCAAAAATCACCCCCGAAGCCCGGGAAAACTGCGTAAGGGTCTCGATAGCCAGCATGCCGGAGCCACCTCCCAGGTCAAGCACGTGTAAGGCACTGTCCGGTAAAAACACGCTCTGCACTGCCTGCAAAAAATCCTGAACCCGCCCGGTATATATTTCAACAGCCGACAGGCGGGCCAGTTCCCGGAAATTGTATACCCTGCTGCCCTGATTATGCTGCCGGATGCTTACATCCGGCCCCTGGCGCACCCGTGCCACCACCTGGTCCAGGCTGGTCATTCTGTTCCGGAAGGCCAGATATTCTCCCAAATAAAGCTCACTATGCCTGTTCAAAAAAACTTCGGCTACCGGCGTATTCTGAAAGCAATCACCGTTTTTTTCAAGCAGGCCGATGGCCGCCAGACTGTTTAAAAACAACGCCAGATTACGCGCGTCATACCCTGTCTTGCCGGCAACCGCAACTGCGGTCACCGCCCCCTGCAAATAGAAAAAAACATCCAATTCAATCCCGGCAAATAACAACTGGGCCTCTTTATATTGCTGCATCATCCGGTATAACGGTCCTGGTGCCTGCACTGAATTCTTCATAATCAATAACCTCCTATTTATGTACGGTTTGGTTAGCGTCCAAAGAAAACTCAAACACTTTCTTTCGCCGGCAACGATTCCAGCAAGCAGCTAGGTAACCACTGATTAATTCACGCTGCGCCGCGTCCTGACGGAGCTTTTTCCGCCTGGCTGCGTCAGCAAAACCTTGAAATAGGGGCCGCTATTCCTGCGCTTTTACTTTCTTGCCAGACGAAAAATTCTCTCGCCAGCCCGACAGGTTCATTTAATCAGTGCTTACCTAGCAAGGATAAAAAGGCAACATATAGTATAGTTACTAAACTAAATATATAAAAAAATTACTCGTCTAGTACTTCACAAAATATATCCACACATTTTTCAAAAACAGCTATTTCCTGCGCGGTTAACTGTGCGCCAAGCCTTTCATAAAACTTCTGATTTAACTGCCTGTGCGCCAGATATGCCTGCTCCCCTTTGGTACTCAGCGAAACCAGTGTCGCTCTACTGTCCGTAGCATGGGACCGGCGCTGCACACAGGCCTTACCTTCCAGACGGCTGACAAGCTGGGTAACCGCCCCCTTGGTAATCCCCAGGCGAGCTGCCAGTTCACTCATTAACATTCCGCCCCCCATACCAATCGCATCAATCGTATGAATTTCACTGGGTGTCAGACAGCCTGCGGCACCGAAGCGGTGCGGCTGCCGTTCAAGGCGTCTGAGCTTCATAATAAGCCGGCCGATTCGGGCGCTGCCCTGCCGGGGATCACTGTTTTCCGTTGCTGACTGCATGTTGCCACCCTCCCGTTACAAATAGTTTAGCATATAAACTAAAATTCGTCCAGACTTTAGTGACAACGCAGCACCAGTGCGAGGCATCACGGAGCAGGGCAAACGCCAGCCGGTTTGTTCTATTGCCAGGTAACTTGCAGGGGGTTTCTCTCCACCCATCGTTTATAGGTGAATTGCGGATAACCAACCATCATGCCGCTGGTCACCTGCAGGTTTTCCGGCAGATCCAGCAATTGAAGAAGCGGTTCGTAACCGGAGGCGGCACAGTATTCAAACAAGCCGGCCCAACACGTGCCCAGTTCCAATGACGTGGCAAAGACCTGCAAATAAGCAAAGGATATATACGTATTATCCCTTCCTGTAGCAAAGAAATGTTTATCTGCGGCAGCTACAATCAAACATGGGGCTGATCGCAAAACAACATCTTCGCCGGATCGCCGGTACATTTCCACCATCATCGCCAGATGGGGGGCATACTTTGCTGAAGCCATGGCGGGAGAATGGTTCAGCTGGTCTTCCGTCCAATCCATAACGACTGCAGAAATCTTCTGCAATATAGCGGGATTGTCCACCACATTATAGGAAACTCCCTGTGAATTGCAGGCAGTCGGAGCCATCCGGGCAATATCAAGCAACTGCAGTAACTTTTCCCTTGCTACACGCTTAGGCTGATAATTACGAATCGACCGGCGTGACCGCAAAAATCCGGCAGCCCGATCCGGATCAAGAACCGCGTTTCCCGCAACGGAAACCTGATTTGCTAACGGCGTATTGGTGTTATCCAAGGCCCCCGTAGGACAAACCGCCACACACTGTCCGCAGCCTACACAAAGATCCCGGACAGCCTGCGGACCGTTGCTTCCCATACCGATAACACCAGGACAAACGGTAGCACAAATGCCACATCGGGAACATGTTTCTTGATCAACTTTAATAAAATTTGCAGTCATAGTTTCTCATCACCTCTTATTTTTTCTTTATTGTACAAAAGGTAATGAGACAACTATATGTCATATTCATTTTTTATTTTTATCTATTTACTTGTACCATTGCCGGCCGCGTACCGGCCAACCTCATCCGGAAGCGACAGGAGAAACCACCGGCCTTCCTATACCTCGCCAACATAACTTCGCGTAAGACTAGGCACACGCAAATAACCGGATTTACTGTATTTTTGAAATAACCGGGTAAGGTCAAAAATATATGGCTGATAGCCTTCTGTTCCCTGTTTGGGTGCATAGGACGCCGACAGGTTGCGGCCGATAAAGCCAGCTTCATCCAGAATCGAGTCATTGTTAAACACTTTATATTCGCAAGTGCCACCTTTAAAAAAATCACCGTATTGTTCCGGGTTTGGCTCCCTCATTCCACCGGAAAACCCCTCGAAGCCCGGACAATATTTTCGGTTTATTTCAATAGTTTCCCTGGTCAATTCACTTTCATTGCCCCGGCTATTCCATACCAAAATTACTTTGCCTTTTTCTCTTAATATTCTTTTGCATTCCATTCTGAATTTTTCCCTGTCAAACCAATGAAAAGCCTGGGCAACGGTAACAAAGTCAATGCTGGCAGTTTTTAATCCCGTTCTTTCAGCCGGTGCATGTATCGATACAAAATTCCGGTAGCGGGCCAGCTCACTCTCGGCTGTTTTTCGCATATCCTCATTGGGCTCGACTCCATAGACAAAACTGTGTTGCCTTAGCATAAGCCTGGTGAATATTCCTGTACCGGAACCAATATCCGCAATGATACTATCTTTAGTCAAACCAACCTGCGAATATAAATATTCAATAAAATCATCCGGATATGACGGCCGGTATTTTGCGTAAAGGTCGGCTCTTCCGGTAAATCTATCTTCATTCATCTTGTATCTCCTGCCTTAGTCGTTTTTTTGCCTGACTTATTTTGCAAATTCCATTCCCCTTGCAAAAGCTTTTTCACAAGCATACTAGTAGCCGTTTACTTATTGCCGGCTTCTCCGGCATCAGGGGTTTCTCGCACAGCTTTCATATCCTTTAGCGGCGGCAAGCCAAACAGACGCCGGTATTCCCTGGTAAACTGCGACGGACTTTCATAGCCGACTTCCAGCGCGGCGCCGGTTGCATCCAGGGAACCGCTCAGCATGAGACGACGAGCCTCCTGAAGGCGCAATTGCTTCTGATACTGCAGGGGCCCCATCGTGGTGATTGCTTTAAATTTGTGATGTAGCCCGGATACACTCATATTGCTTAATTTTGCAAGTTCTTCCACAGTAAATGGCTGAGAGAAATTTTCTTTAATCCAGGCTATGGCCCGGCCGATTCCGTCGGCTTGCTGATCATAAAGAGCCTGTTGAAGAAATAGGTGTCCATAGTCGCCTGACAGTAAATGAAACATCATTTCCCGTTTGATAAGCGCAGATAAAAAAGGAGCTTCCCTTGGTTTATCAACCAGCTTCAGCAACCGTACAAACATGTCCAGCAGCTCTGTATCGGCTCTTCCAATGAAGGCCGCTGTGCCGACCATTTTATCCTTGGATTTAACGTTAATCTCAGCCTCCATCACCACCGAGGCGATTTCTTTTGTAGTAAAATCGATACGCAGGCCGATATAGGGTGTCGCTTCTGTTGCGCCAATCACTCGCCCCGATGCCGGTATATCTATGATGGATGCAAGATAATCGCCTGCGTGGTAAGCAATGATATCCTGCCCAAGGTGAAGTTCCTTTTCGCCTTGCAAAATGAGGCAAAACGAGGGAGTTAAAACACTGGGGATCAGCGGAGCCTGATAGCTGTGCCGGCAAATGGAAAGATAGGGAATCAGCGTGCCGGTGGTTCCTTCGTCCCTGGTAATCCTCTCGGTCATCGCTATGATCTGCTCCAGCAGTTTCCGGTGAATGGAAACCATCTCACCGAAGACCGCTGCGGGGTGCTGTTGCTGCTTCTCCACGTGTGTTCCCTGCCCTTCGCTAGATAATTCTTTAGTTGCCGTACATCCTGGCAGCAGCCGCTCTAACGCTTCTTAATACATACTACTATCGTAGCATGGTGCAGCATGTGCGGCAACACGAACCAGCTCATTTTGCAGTTTTAGGCAAGTATTAAGCAGTAACGGTCTATTTCCTTTTATTCTTTCAAGTAATACTATTCTTATAGCAGGTAACACAGCCTCTTTTTTATATACGCTTCTAAATTATTAACCGGGAGGACAATATCTATGACTTTACCCAAACGCAAACTTGGCTGCCAGGGACTGGAGGTTTCAGCCATCGGACTTGGCTGTATGGGCATGAGCCAGTCCTATGGTGCGGCAGATGAAAAAGAATCCATTGCCACTTTACATCATGCCGTTGAACTGGGCTGCAACTTCTTTGATACGGCCGAAGGTTATGGCCCCTTTACCAATGAGGAACTGCTCGGCCGGGCTTTCCAGAACCGGCGTAATCAGGTAATCATTGCCACAAAGTTTGGTTTCCGTTTTGAAAATGGCAAACAGGCAGGCGCGGAAAGAGACAGCCGTCCCGCCCATATCCGGACAGCAGTAGAAGGTTCGCTACGCCGGCTCAACACCGACTATATCGACCTGCTTTATCAGCATCGTGTCGATCCTGCCATCCCGATCGAAGAAGTTGCCGGCACGGTCGGTGATCTGATTAGGGAGGGAAAAGTGCGCTTCTGGGGTCTCTCTGAGGCCGGAGTCGCAAACATCCGGCGCGCCCATGCCGTCCAGCCGCTCTCTGCCCTGCAGAGCGAATACTCACTCTGGGAACGGAATCTGGAAGCCGACATCATCCCGGTTCTGCGTGAACTAAGCATCGGTCTGGTCCCTTTTTGTCCCCTTGGCCGGGGCTTTCTGACCGGCCAGGTCCAGCGCGCCGAAGAATATCCGGCAGGTGACACCAGGCGCAGTGACCCCCGCTATCAAGGTGACAATTATGATGCCAATAGGAAAGCAGCAGAGAAAGTACAGGAAATCGCCGCAATTAAACACGTAAAACCCGGTCAGATTGCTCTTGCCTGGCTGCTGCATAAAGGCGGCAATATCGTGCCCATCCCCGGGACCAAGCGGCAAAACTACCTAAAAGAGAATGTAGCTGCCGCCAATGTTCGGCTTGATGCCTCAGAACTCAAACTACTGGACGATGCCTTGGCTCCGGAAAAAGTATCCGGTAAACGGTATCCCGATTGGGTCATGGCGACCATTGACCGTTAGGGGATTCTAAATAAATTTATCAGAAGGACAAAACGGCAATATATTTTTACCCAAAAACCGCTGAGGCCGTGAACCTGCCATAGAGGTAAGAAATTCCTAATTAATATGCATCTTCCCGATGGTTCTGAGACATTAAAAATACAATAACCTGGAGGAAACTATGGAATACGCACTGTATGGGAAAACAGGACTACAAGTATCCAGATTGGGCTTGGGCTGTATGCGGTTTCCGCAAGACGAAACGGAAGCCATCCATATGGTCCATTATGCCATCGACCAAGGTATCAACTATTTGGACAGCGCTTATGTCTATAAAGATAGCGAGGTCATTACCGGGAAAGCGCTAAAAAACGGCTACCGGGATAAAGTCTATCTTGCCACCAAAAGTCCTATCTGGAACATCACAAAACATGAGGATTTTGAAAAATATCTGGATGAACAATTACTGCGCCTGGGAACCGATCATATCGACGTATACCTGCTGCATAATCTGTTTCCCGCCAACTGGGAAAAAGTACAGCGCTATGATGGGCTGACCTTCCTTGATAACATGATAGAAAAAGGCAAAATCCTGCATAAAGCATTCTCGATTCACAGTACAACGGCAGCTTTTAAAGAAATCGTTGATTCCTTCGACTGGGAGATGGCCCAGATTCAGCTCAACATTCTGGACGAATATCAGCAGGTCGGTATCGAGGGGGTACGGTATGCCGCCCAAAAGGGGCTGGCCACCGTCATTATGGAACCGCTGCGCGGAGGAAATCTGCTGAGTAACGCCCCCCGGGAGGTTCACGCTCTGATCGACGCTTACTCTCAAAAACGCTCGCTTGCCGCATGGTGCTTCCGCTGGCTTTACAATATGCCGGAGGTATCGCTCATTTTAAGCGGCACCAGCAATCTCGACCAGTTGAAAGACAATTTGAATATCTTTGCTGCTGCCAAACCTAATATTATGTCGGACGAAGATCAAAAACTAATAACTAAAATCAGAGAAGCCTTCGAAGCAAAAAACAGCATCGGCTGCACAGGCTGCCAGTACTGTATGCCCTGTCCCCAGGGCGTGAGTATTCCCGAGCTGTTTAAACTCTATAACAACTATCAGCTTGTAAAGCCTCACCCGATCGACCAGGCTTTTTATCAGGGAACCCTGCTGCCTTCCGGTCATGGCGCAGACCGGTGCATCGCTTGCGGCCTGTGTACACAACACTGCCCACAGGGGCTGAAGATTCCTGATTTGCTGGAACAAGTCCATGGAGAATTAAATGAAGACTGGCAGAAGAACGTTCAGACGCTAGTAAGAAAATAATTGAATCCATTCTTTCTCACCGCATAAGCTCTGTCAGTTACTTTAAAGGCAAAACCGCCACTTGCTGCACAGCAAGTGGCGGTTTTATTGGCTGGGTCTACATTTTATTGGCGTCCACGATGGGTTGATAAATGTCCAATTCACAGTAATCATCTTTAGCTAAACTGGAATCGATATATTCAAACCGGAACTTATCGGCAAAAGTAAAGCCGGATTTTATAATCCATTTGGAATACATGTGGACCAGCAGCCGGCCAACCTGCCGGCCGTTGATTTCATCGGGGCGGAAAAAACCAACAAAACGAAAGACGACATACTTGTGCGCCGGAATAGCGATACCCATCATTCCTTCCGGAATATGATCTAGATCCTGCACCTGCACGGAAGGCATATAAAAAATATATCCATTCTCGCTGTCCTTCCAGTCGGTGTAGCCAAAGTATACATGAGGATTTATCGGATTTGTTACTTGCTGTTGATGATGATAGAAAAAATCCCTTCCATACGCGTTAGCAACCTTGTCTCCCGATTTACTCATAATTTTATGTTCCATGCCGACAAGGAAAAACTTTTGCCTAAAAATAAATGACGGCTTATAAATAATGGAATTATCCAGCGACAGGATGTCATTCATGTTGAGCCTTTCCTTAATGGGGATGGACATTTGTTCCGACCGTACTTTCAAAGGCGTATGGCCAAATCTCTTGCGAAAGGCTCTGATATACGACTGTTCATAATCAAAGCCGTACTCCAAAGCGATATCGATAATTCTCATATTGGTATTGGTAAGTTCATCGATACTGGAGGAAAGTTTCCGCGTTTGGACATATTCCATCAGCGACTCTCCCGTCAGTGATTTGAACATCCGGTGCAAATGATATTTTGATATCCTGCTGTGAGCGGCAATGTCATCCAGGGAAAGCTTATTATGCAGGTTATGCTCAATATAGGCTATGCATTCTGCTATCGTGTCTTTTAAATCACTCATCTTTTACCTCCAGACTGCCGTCGATCTGACTCCGACTGATAAACTACCTCAGACAACCTGCGCTGCAGTCAACTATTGGTAATGTTTTAGAACCAATACCGCATTGTGCCCGCCGAAACCAAAAGAATTGGTCATGGCATGAGTAATATCAGCCTGCTTGCCAAGATTGGGTACATAATTCAAGTCGCAATCCTCATCCGGGTTGACATAGTTGATCGTCGGCGGTAAAAAGCCTTCCTTTAACGCATAGGCAGTAAGCATCGTTTCAATAGCGCCGGTGGCGCCCAATAAATGGCCGGTCATCGATTTTGTGGAGCTCACGGCTAATTGATAGGCATGCTCCCCAAATACAGCTTTTATCGCGGCAGTCTCGGTCTTGTCGTTCAATCCGGTGGAGGTTCCATGAGCGTTAATATATTGAATATCGCTTGGCCTAAGCCCTGCATCGGTTAAGGCCAGTTTCATACACCGGGCGGCACCTTCTCCATCGGGAGGAGTTGCAGTCATATGATAAGCGTCGTTTGTGCAGTCATAGCCCACGATTTCGGCAATAATGTCTGCGCCCCGGTTCAAGGCATGGTTAAGTTCTTCGAGAACGACCACTCCGGCACCTTCTCCCATCACAAATCCATCCCGCTTCGAATCAAAGGGCCTGCAGGCACTGTTAGGATCAGGGTTTGTGGTCATCGCCTTATTGGCACAAAAGCCTGCCATCGCCAGCCGGGTAATGGGTGCTTCCGTTCCTCCCGCAATCATAACATCGGCAGCATTTCTCTGAATTGCTTTATAAGCATCGCCAATTGCGTTGGTCGATGTTGCACAGGCCGTAGCAACGCACTCGACAAACCCTTTAATGCCAAACTGAATGGCAATCATTCCGGCGGCCATATTGGGCAGCATCATCGGCACCAAAAACGGGCTGACCCGGTCTGCGCCCCGTTCCAATAGCGCCCGGTGCTGATTCTCCAGCGTTTCCAAGCCGCCGATCCCGGAACCCATAATCAGGCCGGTCCTTATGGAATCGAGGTTGCCGGCGCTTAGTCGCGAATGTTCCAGCGCCATATGCGTTGCCGCCATGGCATACTGAGAAAAGCGATCCATTCGTTTAGCTGCCTTTTTATCCATAAACTGCTCCGGATCAAACTCTTTTATTTCCGCAGCCACCTTAGTCGGTAAATCGGCCACATCAATCCTTTCGATCCGGCTTATTCCTGATACACCTTTTTTAACCGCTTGCCACAGGGCCGTTGCACCCTGTCCCAAAGAAGTTATGGCGCCTGCTCCTGTAATAACTACCCTTTTATTCATATCGTTCCTCCATAATTCTTATTATCAAATTTCTTGTACTTTCCATACCTGCTACCTTGTCAGCCTTAATTCAGTGAATACTGGCGATCTATTCTCCTGCTGTTTTAAAACTGACAGGATACTAGCCAGCAGTTCGCAACCATCACTAACTTTAGCACGTTTCAACGGGTAAAAATGAACAGCTATTGCTATAGCCAGGCGAATAGGCATGCATGGAGCAAACTTTTATGCCCATATTAATAAAAGGGGTTCATCCGGTTTATCTTGAACAATATAGATAAAAGACGCAGCAAAAAAAGGAGCGATACTTATGACTCAGCGGCCTGACCCCAACAAGCTGTTCCCGCGGGAAGGCAACACCAATATGTGTTATATCAAAAATGCCATCCATAATCCGGATATTCTCATCGGCGATTTTACGTTCTATCATGATTCAGTGGATCCTCTGTTATTTGAGAAACAGAATGTTCTTTATCACTATCCTGTCGTCAATCACGACAAGCTGATTATCGGCAAGTATTGTTCCATCGCTCATGGCACAAAATTCATCTTTACTGCCGCCCATCACACACTGCATTCGTTATCGACCTATCCGTTCGAGCTGTTTGACGACTGGAGCCACGCCGGCTTCGTCACCGAAGCCTGGGATAATAAAGGCGATATTGTCATCGGCAACGACGTATGGATCGGCTATGAGGCTTTCATCATGTCCGGCGTTCATATCGGCGACGGAGCCATCATTGGCGCCCGGGCAGTGGTAACCAAGGATGTTCCTCCTTATACCGTGGTCGGCGGCGTACCGGCCAAACCAATCCGGAAACGCTATGACGATGCGGTGATCGAAGTATTGCTGCAGGCCAAATGGTGGGACTGGGACCCGCAAGTCGTCTCGGACAATGTACGGGCCCTTAAAGACCTGGATCTTGCTAAGATTAAAGAAATTGCCAAACTATCCTAACATATTCCAAATAGGATTGGGCTGCTTTCATGGTGTTCATAACAGCCGAAAAATTCATGAACAAAAGGTTCTGCCTGGTTGGCAGAACCTTTTGTTATATACCCTATATTCGAAAACTGGCTACTGCAGTTTTAAGATCCTGGGCCAGCTTAGCCAGAGCTTCACTTGAGGAAGCAATTTCCTCCATGGATGCCAGTTGTTCCTCGGTCGCCGCCGATACGCTCTGCGCCTCCTCCGCTGATTGTTTACTAAGTTCATCAATTCGCTTGACAGATCCAACTATATGCTGGCTGCCAGACGCTGTTTGCTGAATGGCTGCCGAAATATCCCTAACTTGACCGGAGACTTGTAATACCAGTTCCGCAATATCCCGGAAGGTATCACCGGCGGCGTCGACCACGGCTGCCCCGGTCTTCACCTCCTGTGTTCCTTCGGCCATAGCAACAACTGCCTGCTCCGTATCTTCTTGAATGGCTCCAATCAAACCGGCGATCTTTTTAGCCGCCTCTTGCGACTGTTCGGCAAGCTTTCTTACCTCCTCCGCCACCACGGCAAAGCCTCGCCCCTGCTCACCGGCCCGGGCCGCTTCAATCGCGGCGTTCAACGCCAAGAGATTGGTCTGCCCGGCAATGCCGGCAATGGTATCAACGATTTGGCCAATTTCCTGGGACTGTTCTCCTAACTTGGTAATTACCGTGGCCGAGGTGTTAACCGCATTTTCAATCCGGGTCATTTGACTAACCGCCTGGTCCACAGCCACCCCGCCTGATTGCGCCTTATCTGCCGCCTGAGCCGACTGAGCGGCAACCTGATTGGCACTGGCCGCCATCTCTTCCACGCCTGCCGCCATTTGCTGGACAACTGCAGAAGTCTCATCGGAAGCCGCCATCTGTTCACTAGCACCATTGGCTACCTGGGTAATCGAAACAGCTACCTGCTCAGCGGCCTGGGCAGACTGCTGTGCACTGGCGGTTAATTCTTCCGACGAGGCCGCCAGTTGTTCCGTATTCAGATTAATTTGCCGGATCAGCGCCTTAAGCTGGGCTACCATCGTGTTAAACGAGGTTGCCAACTGACCGATTTCATCCCGGCTTTCCACTTTCGCCTGCTGTGTTAGATCACCACCGGCCACTTGCTGCGCCACAACCGCCAGTTGGTTAACCGGACGGGAAATGCTGCGGGCCGCAAACAAACCAATAGCGCCGCCAACCAGAATGCTTAATAGCCCGGCAATAATCGAAGCCATTTCACTGTTATCGGCAGCTGTCACCGACCGCTCCATAGAGTCCTGGATTTGTGCCCGCCGGAAATCCACATACTCTTTCGCCTTATTGCGCAACTGCCGGCCCACATCGGTAAGTTCGCCATTCATCACCTGAAGGGCCGCTGCTTCTTTACCGGCTTGCTTATAGGGAATGACAACGGTTTCAGCTATCTGTGAATATTTTTCATCTAAGGCCATTAATTCACTGAGTATCTTTTTACCTTCTTCCGTACGTGCTACTGCCAACAATTCCTGTTCACTCTTTTTCGCTTCGGCGGTCACCCGAAGATAGTTATCCAGCGAAACTTTATCGCCGGAAATCAGGAATCCACGCAGAGAAGCAAATTTATTTTCAATCTCCCTGGAAACCTCTGCCGTTTGAATCAAACGCGGCATGTCCTCCTGTTTAACCTTATCCAGCAAACTTCCGGCCACGTTGACATTGTACAGTACAAAACCGAAACCGATTGCACCAATTGCCACAACAAACATAAAATACACAAGCATTTTCCCTGCCAGTTTCATATCCAACATCCTTTCCCCTACCTTTAATCAATAAATCGCTTAATAAGTCTACCCATTGTTAAATCCTGTATTTTTTTATTTTACTCATATTTCTTCGCCTACATAAAATTCCTTTCTTCGACAAAATCAGTCTTTTCGTCTAATTAAAAAATAAAGCTTCTCCCAAAACGGTTAATAACCCGTATCGGGAGAAGCTTTATCCAGGATTATATCCAAAGGAGACAGACACCAGTTCCTCGCCTTCATTCTTCTTTCTTCTCTGGGTAACCACTGATTAAATGAACCTGCCGGCCTGGCGAGAGATTTTTTCGTAAGGCAAGGCGAAGAAGACGCACCTATCGAACATAGGTAAGTCGACGACAACGATGCCTTGCGGAAAAGGGACCATAAAGGAATTGTATTTTCAGAGTTGGTGAACCACTTAGCTGCACAGTGTGGATGAATCAGTGGTTACCTAGCATATTAATAGCCTCTGTTTCACTGACCGGTTTGCTTATGTAGTAACCTTGGATTAGATCACAGCAGTTTTCATTCAGATAGCAAAGCTGCTGCTCCTGCTCTACCCCCTCGGCAACCACCAGCATATCAAAATCGTGAGCCATATGGATAATGGTACTTACGATTTTCGCTTTAGCAGCATCATATAAGATAAGATCGATAAAGGATTTGTCAATTTTCAACGTGCTGACCGGTAAGTTCCATAAATAGGTCAAAGAGGAAAACCCGGTTCCGAAATCGTCCAAAGCCAGCCGGACTCCCATTGACCGCAGCTCATCCAGCTTGCATCTGGCATCTTCCAGGGAATTCATCAGCAGGCTTTCGGTAATTTCCAGTTCAACCTGACTGGGTTTTATGCCGGTATCCGCCAAAGTATTACGAACCAGGTCAATAAAGTCATCGGCGGCAAGCTGCTTGGCCGATACATTGATGGCAATCGTGACATCCTCATGACCGTTCATCGCCAAGCGCCGGGCAAAGCTGCAGGCTTCCCTCAGCACCCAGGCCCCGATATCATAGATAAGTCCGCTTTGCTCGGCGACGGGAATGAACGCCGCCGGCGATACCGGGCCGTGCTCGACGCTGTCCCAGCGCAGCAGTGCCTCAAAACCGATAATAGCACGAGTTCCGGCAGTCACCTGAGGTTGATATTTCAAGGAAAGCTCGCCCCGTTCAATCGCATATCGCAGGTTGTTGCGCAGTACCATCTTGGCCGTCGCTTCCTTTTGCATATACGTTTCGTAGAAACTCCAGCTATTCCGGTCATTCTTTTTCGCCGCATACATGGCATTATCCGCATTTTTCAATATGTCTTCAGCAGTATGACCATCCTGGGGATAGCGGGCTATGCCAATACTCGCCGACATGGAAAAGCATTCACCGCCAACATCATAGTCAATCCTCAGTTCCCGGACAATCGCCTCGGCAATGCCGGCAATAGCCTCGCGGTCACTCAACCCGGGCAGAATCACGACAAATTCATCGCCGCCGATGCGCGCCACCAGCGCATCACGGCCGGCGGTGGCAACAATCCGCTGTCCGGCTATCACGATGGAAGCATCGCCATAGGAATGGCCCAGTACATCATTAACCGTCTTAAAATCATCCAAATCGATAAATAAAACACAGCCTGCCGTTTCTCCGCGGCCGGCCTTTCGCATTTCCTGATCAATCCACTCATTAAAGTACAAGCGGTTCGGCAAGCCGGTCAGAGCATCTGAATAGGCAATCTCCTGTATTTCCTCCGTCTTCTTCGCCAGTTGCCGGTTAGCCTTTTGCAGTCCTTCATTGGCTGCCGCCAGTTCCCCGTTCGTTGCAAAAAGTTCCTTGGTCCGCAGCAACACCTTGGCTTCCAGGTCCTCGTAAGCCTGATGCAAAGCCTCCCGGTCACGTCTTTGCTGTGTGATGAATTTAATCAGCAGAATACCAAATAGAATGATGATTACCGTAGCGATGATACAGCCCCAGTAGTAGCCCTTCGTCCGTTGATTCATTCCGGCCAGAGCTTCCTGCTCGTCTATGCCGACCAGCACCGCCAGAGGGTACTCGCTAAAGGCGCGGTAACTGTAGATACGTTTTATACCGTCCACCTTGCTGTTGGCAATATAATAGCCTGACGCGTTAGTTGTTAATTGGTTCATGACCACACTGTCGCTGATATCCTGGCCCAAATCGGCATTCTGGCCGGCTTGCCTGGCACGGACAATACCGTCAAGGCCGACCAGCGTGATAGAAAAATTCCGGCCCAGGTCCATCCGTTTATAAAAGTCGGTAAAATAAAAAGGATCGACCGAAATCACCACTACGCCGCCGAAACCGCCGTCCGGTCGATCAATCCGCCGGGTCATCTGCAGCGCCCATTTACCGGAAGACCGTCCCAGCACAGGCTTGCTGATGAACAATTGATTTTCCCGTGAAGCTTTGTGCACATAAAAATGTTCCCGATCCTTCAAATTGGAGGGAACGAACGGTACCTGATCACTGGCGGCAAGCTCGCCATTTTCGTCAATAATGCCCATCAGCAAAAAGGGTTGATGGGCAAAGCTGCCCTCCTGCTTATACCTGGGAATATTAATGTTCCTGCCTTCTCTTTCATACTGATATTTTAGAAATATAGCCGCCTGATCGGCATTTTTGATAGTGCGCAGCGTGTGTTCCTCAAAAGCGCGCGCCAAATTGGCCGTTTCCCTGACGGCACTATTAATTTCAAGCTCCCGCTCGCTTTCTATTTTGTGCAAAAGGCTGCCCCAGATAAAGCATAAAAGAAACACATCAAAAAGGATAATCACTTTTTTCAGGTTTTTTAGCGATAAATGGGCAGCAAATTGCTTGGCGTAATTCCAGTTCATAGGACCGGGACCCCTCCCGTGCTCGTTACTCGTGTTGCTGCACAACATATTGGACTTTTAATATAATTATCCGGCTTTGCCGGACTCTCCTTCCCAAACTGAAAATTATTCTTAAATAGTAACCCCTCCACCAGCCGCTATTGGTCGGCTTCTGCACTTTTGCACATACTAAAATCGCCGGGAGACGCCACTCTACGGTTCGTTTATTGTCTAAAGACCCCTTATCGTCTAAACTACAAATGGAGGTGCTGCCAATGGATTGCGCAAAAACAGGCCAATTGCTCTACCGCTTGCGAAAAGAAAAAGAAATGACCCAGAAGCAGGTTGCCGAGCTTATGAATATCAGTGACAAAGCAATCAGCAAATGGGAACGGGGGCTCGGCTGCCCCGACGTGTCCCTGCTGCCCGAACTCTCCCAGATCTTCGGAGTCAATATCGAAGAAATCCTGTTGGGGCATATCGTACAAAATGATCTAGTCGGAGGAAATATGAAAAAAACTCAATTTTATAGCTGTCCACAGTGCAAAAATCTCATTACCGCCACAGGTGATGCCGGTATTTCCTGCTGCGGCAAAAAACTGGAGCCGCTGACGGCGGTCAAAGCGGACGAACATCATCAGCTCCAGTTGGAGCCAGTCGAGGACGAATGGTATGTTTCGGCTTCCCACGAAATGACCAAGGAACATTATATTTCTTTTGCCGCTTATGTGACAGGCGATAAAGTCTTTCTGGTAAAACAATATCCCGAATGGAATTTCCAGTTCCGTTTCCACAAATTCGGCCACGGCAAGCTGTATTTTCATTGCTCGCAGCATGGCTTGTTTTATCAGCTCATCTAAGAAGATCAGCGTAAATTGCCCATTTGCCAACTGCGCCGTACAACTCTGCGGCAAAACAGAAAAAGATCAAGTCCCCTTCCGGGAGCTTGATCTTTTTCTTATTATCTACGTTTTTGTTTTTGCTTGCCTAAAGCTCTCACTGTTTCCGGCCGCCCACTTCCTTGAACATTCGGTTGGTCTTTTCCTGTCCAAGCTGCACTATGGTCAGGAAAAAGCCGGAAAATAACCTTGCAGACAAATGATAAAATTGACGGCTAAAGATGGCATGACATTATTATGCACCTGACCGCCGCCGCTGGACGCAAGCGCCGCCGCGTTCATGACAGCATCTGCCGGTGACGAGTCCGTAACCGTAGAATAAGGTCTAGCGCTGCCACCATTAGCCCAAACCGTATTACTGCCGGGAATATTCGTCGTCCCCGCCGCGTTTGACGCGTATACGGCGTGACTATGGCTGGGCATTTCAGCCACCGACAGGGCAACCGTCTCACTGCCGCCGTCCTGGCCCAGTACATACGCGGCGCTGCCGCTCCGTTGTCCCATCCCCACCGGCACCCGCCCCCGCAAATCAGGCAAGGCAAAATTTTTTACACCGTCACCGCCATAGGCTGTGCCAATCAGGTCAAACAGCGGCTTATACGTCGAAACATCCAGCAGGCTTCCGTCACACCAGTGCCAGTCCACCGGCGCTTTGCTGCCGGCGAACATACGTATTTCTCCTACATATGCCTCCATATATCGCTCCTCCTCTTTTCTTATTCAGGCATCGGATAAGCACCGTCATAACAAATCATATACTGCACGCAAACACAGGGCTGCAAGTTATTGTGCGCTCCTGCGCCGCCAAACGAACCGACCGCGCTGTCCGCCATCACCGCATTCGGGGCACCCGTCGTATAGGCGCTGAGTGAACCGCTAGCCCAGATATTGGCCTGCGGACTATTCGACAAGGTCACCGGTGTAACCTTGTTCTTAGCCTGCACGCTATGGTTATGCGCCGGCAGTTGCTGTATAGTCAGAGTTTCAGCTACCGTGCCGAAGCGGTCATTCAACGCTCTTGCGGTCAGGCCGTCTCCCTGCCCTACTCCCACCGGCACCCGGCCGGAAAAGTTAGGCAACGCAAAGGTGTTCGGCCCACTGCCGCCATACAGATTGCCAATCACGGCATACAAAAGTTTATAAGGCGCTGTATTCAGTATTCTACCGTCACAAAAGAGCCACCCTTGCGGCTCATAGGTACCGCAAAACAAGCGAATCTCGCCAATAAAGCCGTCCATATACTCTCCTCCTACGTATGCGGCGGGTATATACCCGTGACCGCAATACAATAATTCAACGCCAAATAGGGCTGCAGGTTATTATGCGCCAGATCACCGCCGGCGGCTGCTGCCGCGCTGCCGTTCATCGATACCGGCGTACTGGCGGGAGCACCATATACAGTTTTTTCCGTCGCGGCCGCCGCCCATATCGCTCCGGCCACAGCCGACGTAGTTCCCGGTAAGGTGCTGCACTGCGCCGTATGAGTATGACCGGGAACCTCACCGGCCAGGAGTGTATGGCTCTCTTCGCCCGCCGTTTGACCGATCCGAAACAGGGGGCCCGCTAGCGGATTGTACTGGGGAGCCACAGCGGCCCTGCCCTGCAGATCCGGCAACGCAAAAGTGCTTCTTCCGTCACCGCCATAATTGGTCCAAATAAGACTGTATAACGCCGTGTATTGCGTGATCGGCAGCATTCTGCCGTCACAGGGAAGCCAGCCTTGCGGTGTCTTCCCGTAAGGAAATACTCTAATTTCGCCTAGATAAAAATCACCCATCTTTTCAGCCCCTTCCACTTATACGGAATCAACAAGCATAGCCCTCTTACCTACAGCCCGTCTATTCAAGCCAGTAAATTCTCATTTTCCACCTCCTGCTTGTTAGTTTATACCGCGTCAGCTTTAGTTTATAAAGAGACAGTATATACTCCCGCCGATGTAGTAAATGTAGCATCATAAATGTCCACTATACCTCCATTTAGCCCGGAAAAGTCGTCATGGTCATCATTCGTACTACCCCACGCGGTATAATAACCAGTAGTCAGCGCTTCTAATTCGAAATATGCCGATCCGCCTGTTACCGGATGACTGGCCACGAAATTAGCGTCGTTGTAGATAAAAATATACTGCGTATCTGTATATGAACCGACATAAACCGTAACCTTAACCTTGGAAGTATGCAGCGAAACCGTTGCCGTAGCCGGGTTTGAACTGATATTGGTGCCGGCAATGGCCAGACTACCTGTACTGGTTGTATAATCGGTTGCAGTCACCGCGTAAGAGTAGTTGCTTCCCACCAATATACCGTTAAAGGATGCCTTTCCGTCAGTGCCTGTAGTGACCGTGCTGTTTACCGCAGTGCCAAGGGTTGACGTACCGCTCAAAGTAACACTGGCTCCGCTGATCGGACTCCCGCCGCTACTATCAGTAACGGTAACGATCGCGTAACCGGTCTGCGCGGTCAGCGACACCGCCACATTGGTTGTCTCACCATAGCTTATACCGCTGCTCGCTGAGGTGGCATTAGCATAGCCGTTCTTGCTAACCGTAAAGGTATAACTGCCGACAGGAATATTGCTGATAGTCACCTGTCCATTCGTATCGGTCGTGCCGCTCAGCCCGGTGCCGTCCACCGTCACCGTGGCACCACTTACCGGACTGCCGCCGCTTGTTACTGCGACTGTCGCACTACCCACCGGCACCGGCAAAGCAATCGAGACCGTAGCCGTACCCCCATTACTAATAGCGGTACTTGTTGAGCTGGCATCGGTATAGCCGCTCTTACTGGCCGTAAACGTATAGTTGCCAACCGGAATACTATGGATAGTCACTTGTCCGTTCGTATCGGTTGTGCCACTCAACCCTGTGCCGTCAACCGTCACCGTCGCGCCGCTTACCCCACTGCCGCCGCTCGTTACCGTGATGGTTGCGCTGCCATATTGCCGGGTAATTGCGATACCGACGGTTGCCGTCCCCCCATTGCTAATGGCGGTATTCGCCGAGGTGGCACTGTCATAGCCGGTCTTGCTGGCCGTAAACGTATAGCTGCCTACCGGAATATTACTAATAGTCACCTGCCCGTTCGTATCGGTTGTGCCGCTCAAACCGGTGCCGTCAACCGTCACCGTCGCCCCGTTTACCCCACTGCCGCCGCTCGTTACCGTGATAGTCGCACTGCCGTATTGCCGGGTAATCGCAATACCGACGGTTGCCGTTGCCCCATCGCTAATAGCGGTACTCGTCGAACTGGCGCCGGTATAGCCAGTCTTAGTGGCCGTAAACGTATAGCTGCCTACCGGAATACTATAGATAGTCACTTGTCCGTTCGTATCGGTTGTGCCGCTCAATCCTATGCCGTCAACCGTGACCGTCACGCCGCTTACCCCACTGCCGCCGCTCGTTACCGTGATGGTTGCGCTGCCATATTGCTGAGCAATCACAATACCGACGGCTGTCGTTCCTCCGTTCGTAATACCCGTGCTTGCTGAGGTGGCATTGACATAGCCTGTCTTGCTGGCCGTAAACGTATAGCTGCCTACCGGAATACTATGGATAGTCACCTGCCCGTTCGTATCGGTTGTGCCGCTCAAACTGGTGCCGTCAACCGTCACCGTCACGCCGCTTACCCCACTGCCGCCGCTCGTTACCGTAATAGTCGCGCTGCCGTATTGCCGGGTAATCGCAATGCCGACAGTTGCCGTACCCCCATCGGTAATGGCAGTGCTCATTGAGGTGGCACTGTCATAGCCGGCCTTGCCGGCCGTAAACGTATGGCTGCCTACCGGAATACTATGGATAGTCACCTGCCCGTTCGTATCGGTTGTACCGGTCAGACTTGTGCCGTCAACCGTCACCGTCGCGCCGCTTACCCCACTGCCGCCACTTGTTACCGTGATGGTTGCGCTGCCGTATTGCTGGGTAATCGCAATACCGACCGTCGCCGTACCTCCGTTGCTGATAGCGGTACTCGCCGAAGTGGCGCCGGTATAGCCGGTCTTACTGGCCGTAAACGTATAGCTGCCTACCGGAATATTACTAATAGTCACTTGTCCGTTCGTATCGGTCGTACCGCTCAAGCCGGTGCCGTTCACCGTCACCGTCGCCCCGCTTACCCCACTGCCACCACTCGTTACCGTGATAGTCGCACTGCCGTATTGCTGGGTAATCGCAATACCGACCGTCGCCGTACCTCCGTTGCTGATAGCGGTACTCGCCGAAGTGGCGCCGGTATAGCCGGTCTTACTGGCCGTAAACGTATAGCTGCCTACCGGAATATTACTAATAGTCACTTGTCCGTTCGTATCGGTCGTACCGCTCAAGCCGGTGCCGTTCACCGTCACCGTCGCCCCGCTTACCCCACTGCCACCACTCGTTACCGTGATGGTCGCACTGCCGTATTGCTGGGTAATCGCAATACCGACCGTCGCCGTACCTCCGTTACTGATAGCGGTACTCGCCGAAGTGGCGCCGGTATAGCCATTCTTACTGGCCGTAAAGGTATAACTGCCTACCGTGATATTGCCGATGGTCACTTGTCCGTTCGTATCGGTTGTACCGGTCAGACTTGTGCCGTCAACCGTGACCGTTGCGCCGCTTACCGCACTGCCGCCGCTTGTTACCGTAACTGTCGCGCTGCCAACCGGCACCGGCAGGCTGACCGTAGTGCCGGCAGTTTGATTTTGGCCGACGGTAATCGCCCCACTGTCATTACTGTACGTAGAATAGCTGACTCTGACCGTGTAGACTCCCGCAGTAATTCCACCGATAAGAGCATTGCCGCTGGCATCAGTCGTGGCCGCACGGCCTATGGCAACACCATTTTGGCAGGCTTGCACCTGAGCCCCCGGCAGGGGAACGTTACCGCTATTCGTAACATGCACCTGAATGCTGCCGCTATAGGCAACGAACCGGGTAAAGCGTTCTGTTTTGATGGTATTGTCCCGCTCTACCTTTTGCAGCAGCTTACCTGTCAGATCGACTGCTTTACCTGTCTCCTGACGGCCACTTGACAGGGACGGCCCAAAACGATCGGCTAATTCACAACTTACTTTGCCATAGAAATTGCCGCCGGACAGATTGGATTGGTTATAACCGATTTCCGCTGAAAAGCGTGGCGTAAACTGCATAACGCTGCGCAGGCGATAGCCGGTCTCATTACTTTGATATTCATTATCGTAAAAATAACCGGCTGCATACAAATGCAACCACGGAGCGTGTGAAAACGAGGTGCCAGCCTCATAGTCAAAGCCCCGGACGGCCCGGATGTAAGAATACAGGATACCGTCAGGTTCATCGGCAACATCGGTCAGCCGGTCACCGGACAACGGCTGATAAACATTCACCCGGTATTCCGCCAGCTTGTTAAAATATTCGGCCCCGACACCAACACGGGACAGATTATATGGGAAGCCATAATCATAGAACATATTCAAACCGTATAGCTGTTGTTTGTCTGCCGACAGCTTGCGCCAGCCTATCCCCAGATTCGCCGTGCTGGTATGATCGCTGCTTTGCCTGGCATAGCGTCCCTGCCAAAACCACAGTTGGACTTCTTTGTCGGCCTGCCCGAACGGTTGAATAGTTGTAAGCGCGTATTCCGGCTTATAGTTTTCCGTAAAGGAAAAAGTCAGGTCGGTGGTTTTCAACCATTCGGGGCCGTTCTTTTTTCCGTCCCGCCAAAAATAGGGAATCATTCCGTTGAGAAACTGATTGAATTTTTGCCCCTCTGTCAAATGCCCGGCCGAATCGGTCTGCCCGTCGCCGGTGGATTCCCGTCCGGTGGTAGACTTATCCACAGTAAAAACAAGAGCTTCCCCGTCAGCTGCGGTTGCCGCCTGCAGCGGAGCAACAAGCGCGAGCTGCGTCGAAAGCATCATAATTAGGGTGAAAACGGAAATAAACCGATTATACGTTCCGCTCATGACGATCTCTCCTTATCCCTTTAATTTCCGGACAGCCCACCTTCACGGCCCGGGCACCGGCAGCCATTGCATCAGAACGTGTGGAGTATCAGCTCCGCCTACCACCTGAAACCCGAATCGCTCATACAATCGCCGGGCCCGGTTACCCTGCAGGACGGTTAAGGAAACCGGCAACTGCTTTCGCCCGGCCTCCGCCTGCAATTCCTGCAAGAACTTTGAACCTAAGCCCCGGTTTTGAAATTCCGGCAACAGGATGATATCTACCAGAATGATGGCCGTATCTGTCTGCACGGTAGCCACACGTCCGGCTTTTTGATCGCCGGAATATATGATCCGATACTGAAAGCCCGGATATCTCTGCCCATAGGCCCGCCGCTGCGCTTCATACTGCATACGCAAAAACGGCCAACGCTGCATTTCAGGCCAGCCCCATAATTCCATTTCCGCCTGGCGCGAACTGGCATACACGGCGAATAGAAATTCAGCGTCTTTTTCCTTATCTGCCAACTGCAGCTTCATGGTTCCAACATCCTTTATCTCTTTAACATCACAAAAATTACATAAAATTCTATTTTCAGGTACTACACAACAGAGTAGCAAAATTCTAAAAAAATCACATTATACGAAAGTATAAATTTTAGCCCAAAAAAAGTATAAATTTTTTATACTTCTTATCGCAGTACGGCCGGCTTACCCATTTAACAGAGCCTATACCACGGCAAAATAAAAAAAGATCAAGTCCCCTTCCGGGAGCTTGATCTTTTTCTTATTATCTACGCTTTTGTTTCTGCTTGCCTAAATCTCTCGCCTGTTTCCGGCCGCCCACTTCCTTGAACATTCGGTTGGTTTTCTCCTGTTCAAGCTGACGGGAATTCAGTCCCTGATAGGATAATTCATGCTGCAGCTTCACATAATTTTGAAGCCGTCCGGCAGAGAGGGTACCTGCCCGGACAGCCGCCTGCACGGCGCAGCCCGGCTCGCTGTCATGGCTGCAATCGCGAAAGCGGCAGCGTCCGGCTAATTCCTCAATATCGGCGAAGGATGCCGTCAGATCGGCATTTGCCAACTGCAGTTCCCGCATGCCCGGCGTATCAATCACAATCCCACCACCGGGAACCGGCAGCAGTTGGCGATGGGTCGTTGTATGCCGGCCCCGGTCATCGGCCCGGATGTCCCCTGTCGCCAAGGTCTCGCTGCCGAGCAGCCGGTTGATCAGCGTGGACTTACCGACCCCGGACGAGCCGATGAACGCGACAGTAGTACCTTCCGTAATATATTGCCTGATTCCGGCATAGCCGTCTTCCTCCATCGCCGTGGTCACAAGCACGTCAACGCCAATGGCCACGGTATATACCTCCGACAACTTGCCAGACAGTTCCGGACACAAGTCAGCCTTCGTCAGGACAACGACCGGCTTCGCCCTACTATCCCAGACAAGGGACAAATACCGTTCCAGCCGTCGCAGATTAAAATCATGATTTAGCGCCATACAAATAAACACCACGTCTATGTTGGCTGCAATGACCTGGCTGTCATAGGCCGTACCGGCGGCTCGACGCATCAGGACGCTGCTGCGCGGCAGGCGTTGCTGAATGATGGCATGGCCGCCGCGATTGTCCAGGCGGTCCACCATCACCCAATCCCCCACAGCAGGATAGTCCCCATTTCCGCTGCCCAAAAACTGCAGCTTACCGGCAAGCTCGGCCCGCAGCTCGCCCTGTTCCGTAATAACCATATATAACTCTTTATGCTGTACCGATATGCGGGCCAGGTGCAGTTCTTTATATAAAGCAGCCTCCTGTGCAACACCGCTATTAAGTCCCAGACTATAAAGGTTTGACTTTTCCATTTCCGATTGCCTCCCCAAATTTCATGTCTGAAATACCGGGAGGGCTATACGTTTACTGTACTAGCACCTCCCGGCACCATACAGACTCAACATCATATATGAACATAAGCACAACTCCTCGTATTATAAAGTAGTAGTGATTAGAGCCCCTCTCCAAGGGCTATGTGCTACAATGTTTAGGATGCTGTGGATTGGTTTATTTCTCCTACCACATGATGGTTGCAGAAAGGCTCCAACCACAGCCCTTTGCAGAATTGTTAATCAGTTAGATACCGCCTGACGGTTTATTTAGAACGAGGTTACAAGAGCAGAGGGAGCTGTGGGCCTAAACAGCGTCAAATCATCATACACCGGAGGTATCATTATGGTTTGCGTTGGAATTGATGTGGCGAAGGACAAGCACGACTGCTTTATCCTCCATTCAGAAGGTGAGATTCTTGCGAATGTCTTCACCATCCCGAATAATAAAGAAG